>VGKM01000005.1 GCA_016867005.1 Candidatus Omnitrophota bacterium
AATTATTGAGGCCTGTCCTGGTTTATATAGTCAATTGAAACATTATGACGCTAACCTAAGATTAACTATTATAGGTTTTTGTGCTGATGAATCGCATAATAATAAGGAGAGCCGGGGTAGTCAGTTTCAAAAGTTAACAGACTATAAAGCTTGGAATATTTATTCAACAGCGACTACAAGGATTACAGAAGCGGTCAAGGAGGCGGATATTTATGATAAATTCTCAGACCCCAACGCCACTTATGAAATGCATGAACTAATTCCCTTAGCGCGCACAAACTTAAAAACCGTCGTTGAACTGCTTAGAAAAGATAACTTAAAGCCAAAGTTTTTAGAAAATGTAATTTATATTTTAGGGCGCATAATCAGAGAGCCAAATGGCATACCGCAGGATTTTGAACACAGGGAATTCATTCTCGATCTGCTTTATAATGCTGAGAACATAAAAGGAGGCTTAATTTCGCCTCGAGATATATTTTTAATATACAATAACCCCCATTTTAAGGCATCGACAAGAGGGCAGGACTTGAATAGGTTTTCTTTGGCGATATCTATTAAGCTTACATTAGGGCGATTTGGTCAAGAGGTTACAGACGATAACATTGCAAAAGTGTTGCAGTTTTTGCTTAATTCGGTAAGGGTTCATTCAAATGATGTGCTTCTTGATGAAAGAACGGCTTTGGTTATTGTCTCTAACAATGAAATTTTTGCGGGGATTCCTCGATTCAACTCGTCAAATATCTCAAGATTCGCCAGTAATTTTAAAGTCAAGGGAGGAAATATTGAGGTACTCGATGGCCCTAAAGAGAAGCAAAGAGTGCTTAGCAGGATAGCGAAAGCATCTGGAAGAACTACAATTTGGTTTAATGGGCACGGACTGCCTAACCATTTTTGGTTAACAGGAGGAGAGCCTGGGGAAACAGCAGAGGAGGCGGATAGAAAATTATCTCATCCGAACGGTATTAGTTATCAAGAATTAGGAGAGGCGCTTCTATTGCGCGCAAAGGCGCATGAAGGCAAACTATCAGATTTAACATTGATTATTGAATCATGCTACGGTTCAGATTTTATTGTCAATGTTTTTAATTTCTTGAAGCCGCATTATGAAAGAGGGGAAATTAGGGATTTTCCATTGGCGCTAACTGTGGGGCAAAGAAGCCAACCGGGTAGAGACGACTTATTAGAGATGGATACAGGGGATGGGATACTGGTCAGGAGCCTAAATGCACTTCTTAAGGGGCAAAGAAAAGATGCTTTGATACTTGAAGATTTTTCTAAGGCAGAGGAAAAGAATCGGCAAGATTTTGATCGTGCAATTGAAAATGGCGGCCTTGGGGGTGGAAGAGCTTTGTTAGCGCCTCGGAATGATTTTGCCACCT
This sequence comes from Candidatus Omnitrophota bacterium, assembly GCA_016867005.1. Lineage (GTDB taxonomy): Bacteria > Omnitrophota > Gorgyraeia > Gygaellales > Profunditerraquicolaceae > VGKM01. Next base: position 1,380 of record VGKM01000005.1, read on the forward strand.
TTATCCCGTTAACGTCTGAACAATTAGATGGCCTGCGCGATATTTTAGATTCAAAAGGCAATAGCGGCGATCAAAAAGGCCATTTATCTTTAGGGTTACCAGTTCTTGATGGCCAAATGAAATCTCTTGGCATCAGAGATTCTCTAGACGAAGATATCGGATTAGATATGTCTAGTCGCCATGCCGAATTTGAGAATTTAGCAGCCCGTGTTTTGCCAGAAAATGTTTATGGCATGCAAGTAAGGGTTATCCGGGCTGACCTAAGCAATACCGGCGCTTATCATTTTTACTCTTCGCAATACGGGCTTATCATCGTGGTCAATTCTAATTTAGACAGCGAGGCTCAGGAGGAAGGAAAATTTCATGAAACTAGAGAAGTTTACTGGATGGGGAAAGGATTCAATCAGCACGAAGCTCATGTGATTGCCTCTGCCGAGCAAGCGCAGAGATTTTCAAGAAATGGCGGCATTACTTCCTATCACAGTCAACAACTTAGGAGCATGGACAGCGACGGGCTCGAAGCCATCATTAATGAAAACGAAGAAACTCGCCAGTGGCATTACAGTGTTCTCAAAAGAGCTAATGCTAGCGGGTCTAATATTGATATTTCTGCTATGCAGGACTATGAGCGAAGATTACGTGATTATGCAAAGGAGTGTAGACAATTAGCGGAACGAAAAGGCGCTATTACCATTGAGACGGGCGCTTCAGCGCTATTACAAGCCCTATTAGGCAATCCGGATACTGAAAGAGCACTGCAGGATTTGCATATAAATCAGATTGGCATAGACAGAACAGGAACAGGGATGGAGGGCTCTCTTCGTGAATCAGGGGTTCATCATGAAGGTAATAGGCCAGTGACGACATATAGATTAGGATGCAAGCCAGATGCTTCTGCGGCAACAGTATTTCATGAAATACTGCATGCATTTTGGCGCAATAACCCATCTATTCGCGATTATTGGCGCATGAAGGGCTGGGGCGCCATAAAGACAAGGGATCGCGGACAACTTGATGAAGAATTAAGAGACGAAGAAGCATTTTGTGATTTATTCGAATGGGAAATGTTTGTTACTGGAGGCATAGATGCAAAAGTTGGCCTTGAAAAAGAAGGTGAATACTTGTCACGTAACGAAAGGATTCGTAGACTAGAGGAAATTAAAGCATTTATTACGCAACTTTTGGATTCGCATCAAGAATTACAGGGGATATTACAGTTTCTTAGACGTATACAAAATGATAGGTCAGGCCTGAATGATATTCCAAGTGCCGATCCAGTAATTCATTCGCAAACGCCAGATACAGGTAGGAAATTTGGCGGTATTGATTTTCGTAATCTTCCGATAGTAACGCAAGCTATAGGCAACTTAAACGCCAATATCGGTAGCTCGTCAATAAACAGACTCAATAGCATAAATCTTAATTCCGAATGGCGCGAGATAGAAAACTTGGTTAATTCCGGCATAACACCATCCGCGGAAAGGATAAAGGAGTACGTTCAAGCATCCTGTTATAGAGGGAGCGTAGACAGAGACATAGATAAAGTCATTTCCTGTATTTCTGATATACTAAGAATCGAAGAAGAGCGTTATTCTCCAACCGATCCGACACTAAAAGATATCTTAGTTGTGCTTGACTCAGCAAATTCAGTCCAGCAATTAAAAGCTGTTTTTATAGGTTCAACTCCTTAATCAAAGAGGGGCGTCTCCAGCCTAACGGGTTTCCCAGCTCAATATGCCTACCCAAAAAGATGCCCCCTTTTATTTTAGGGGCAAAATTTTTGCGCCCACCAAAAATTTTGCCTGCTTTTGTTTTTGGGGAGTTGCGGGCGGGAAAGGCGAAAAGCGCTTACTGCGAGATGTGGTAAAGAAAACTCTGCTTATAAAAACTCCAGCGAGATAAGCACTGCAAACAAAAACAACACCCGCCTCGTGCTTCTTTTAGGCCGCCCCAGCGGCCTTTGCAAGCGAGCCCCGCCAACGGGGCGAGCGCAGCAAAGACCCCCGCTGGATACACCACAAAGTGCCAGTAAGAACCACTACGGCTGGACGCGCCAACCACTAAGCGCCCCCGCCGTTCAGGCGGGGGATGGGGGGGGCAAAAGAAATAAAAGGCTTGCCTCAAATTATCTCTTGTGATAACTTATTATCTGGCGGGGCCTACTCTATAAGGTTCTCACTTTTTATGAGGTCCCAATTGATAATAAATTATCACAAGAAATTGTTTGAGGCAAGTTGTTTTATGCCCCGTGCCTTGGCCGGCACTGCCGTATCTTGTTTGCACCGTTCGCCCTTGCCGTGGGCGGCAAGGGCTCACTCCACGCCTGCTTAGGCCAGCAGGCTTAGAGGTAATGCAAGGCGGGTTCGGCGCAGCTTGCGGCTTGGCTGGGTGGGGGCAGCCAAGCCGCAAGCGTCCTCGCCATCAAGTATCTATAACAAAGAAAAATTAATGGCTTTTAAGCGGGGGCTCGTCCGCCCTCCTTGCCACAAAAGATATTTTGGTAATGGATACCTGTATTCTTTTGTGGCAAGGGGGCTGCACCTTTTGAATGCGGTGGTTTAAAACTGTAAACACAATTTTCCGAAACCGAGAGAAGTTAGATGATTAGTATTATTAAATTTTTGACATAAATTTCTTCAGTTCTCCTTCATAAATATCAGAGGTTACAAAAATATCATCATTATGACCGCCATCAAAAGGCAAAAACTGCTTAGGCTCAACGGCATTCTTAAATAATATTTCACCGTGACGAAAGCTGATTACCTCATCTTGCCTTGCATGCGCTATAAGCTTTGGAATATGTATGTCTTTAACCTTAACCATAGCATCGTATTTCTGAGTGATTAGAAGCTTCATCGGTAAAAATGGATACAGCTGTTGCGCCCGTAATGCCACTGAGGCGAAACTGCCTTCAAGAATCAAGGCAGCTGCCTTTCTATGAAGGCATAAATCTGCAGCCACGGGACCACCCAGCGACTTGCCATAAACCACAATTCTATTCTTATCTACGTCACCTCTTGACGCCATATAATCGTAAGCTCCCTGCGCATCTTTATAAAGGCCCTTCTCGCTTGGGCTGCCGGAACTTTTTCCGTAACCACGGTAATCAAAAATAAAAAAGTTAAGGCCCATATCGTGAAAAAATTTAACTTTGTGCAATCTATGATAAATGTTACCGGCATTGCCGTGACAATATAGTACGGTAACTTTAGCGTTCTTGGCCGGCACAAACCAGCCATTAAGTAAATTCCCATCAGCGGTTTTAAAATTAACCTCCTCAAATGCAATTCTTAAATTCGCCGGCGTCTCCGGGATATCTTTATCAGGATGATACAGGCTTTTCTGCTCAATAAAAATAAAATAGATCTTAAAGATAATTACAGCCACAATAATAATCAGCAATATTTTCATGCCTTAGTCTCCCCTCTTCTCTTCTTTAATAAACCTCTGTAAGCTTTTACTTCCTGCAATGTAGGGAACAAATACGTTTTAGTCCCCTGATAATTGTTAGGCAGTGGTTTAAAATCCGGTTTTTCGATCTTCGCTAATGCCTCAAGCATTAACTTCGGGGCATCATTAAAAAAGGTATCAAGCACTTTAGAATATGATACTCTCGGATCAATTGCATATCCTTTCTGGATTATTATAGGTCCGGAATCTATTTCCCTGTCTACAAAATGAATTGTAACGCCGTACTCCGGGGGCTCTGCGGCATGCGACCACCAGGAACCAAGCCTGCCGCGAAAATGTGGCAATAGTGAGGCGTGACGGTTTATAATACCTATCTTAGGAACAGCAAGCAGGTTTTCTCTTAATAAGAGTTCTGTCTGATTAATTACTGCATCCGGTGAAAATTGCCGAAGCTTCTCGATAAACTCTTGGGAATTTAAATCCCGGCACATAACTACGGGAATATTATATTTGCGAGCGCCACCCCGGATACTTCTCTTATCCAAGGGTAACCCTAAAGGACCTAACAATCTTATAAATCCCTGCCATATGCCTATAAATAAATTGCGGATGAAGCCGTATGGTTCCATAATAAGCCAAAGAATGTAAATATTTTCCAGTTTCTGTTTCATTGTCTTAGGGTGACTACCTGCTCCCCGTTCGCCGGCAATAACCACTGCCACGATATCTTTAGACCTTGCTTCAATGATGCTCCTTAAGAAGGGGCTAAAATATACCGCCTCTTCTTGACCTATTATTACTATCCTCATTGTCTGCTCGCCTTTTCTAATATCTTAATTGTACCCTCGGCACCATTAAGTAAAACTCGGTCTCCAGTAGACAAAATTTTTGTTGCCTGCTTTACTCCTACTACCGCAGGAATCCCCATTTCTCTTGCCACGATTGCCGAATGCGAAAGCATACTTCCTTTTTCAACTATCAGCCCTCCTATTGAAGGGAACAAAACTACCCATCCCGGATCAGTCTGTTTTGCTACCATAATTTCTCCGTTTAATCTTAGATTGGTATCCGGAGCAAATACTACGCAAACCTCTTTTTCAACGATTCCCGCACAACAACCCAAACCCCTAATTAATCCGCCGCTTGAAACTTCCGCAGGTTCTACAAGGATTGTATTGATATCTATCTCTCCATAAGCCTCAATATGATCAGGGAGGGTTACTGCCTTGTATCGCTCAAATTCCTCTTTGCGTAGCGTAATCTGCTTTTTTAAATCTGCGCATATAGGCTTTCCTTCGATAAATGACCAAATCTCATCGATTTCAAGGTAGAATATATCTTCTGTGTTATCAATAATTCCTTGATCCTGCCACTGCTTGCCTATAGCCCGCATAATAGTACGGATAAGACTATATGCTTCTGTCCTACAAAAACGCTGATTTTCGCGGTTCTTTATCGCCCTTCTTGCATTAGTAAGCACCCACCGATAGAGGCTTAATTTAGGGATTACAAAGAATATCCGTTGACCTTTCAGCTTCTCGCGTAGTTCGTTTTCTGCTTTTTGACGAATAGCGCGCTCGTGTTCCTCCTGCTTAGCAGGATCGGGAACGGTATTGCGCAGATAATTCTGGATGGTCGCTATACAGAAAATCGGATTATCCTTAATTGAGACCGATTCGAGTTTCATCTCGTTAATGCAACGCACGCCGTATTCTTTTAGGTATGTTTCAAACTTTTCTTTTACCGCTGAGAACAAAGGATCATTCTTAAGCCGCTCAAGCGCGACTTCAGGGGAGACTTCTAAAAATGCCGATTTTAAGCGCGCATCCCGCTCAATGCTTGAAGCCAAATGAAATAGTTGTGTGGTGACCTGTGTACTTTTAATACCGCCTTCCCCACACAACAGATCATTCTGCAGTACTCCCTGAGGATCTAAACCCCACTTAATTGTTAAGTTTTTAAGTAATCCATAAAATATCATCGCTTCAAAATCGTTAGTAATGGGAGCCTTCCATTTCCAGAGCACTTCCTTTTCGAGCTCGCGATATATCGCCAACATCTCTATCGGAGTAAGATGCGAATAATCAACTTGCGAATAATGAGAATAAATCTTTCTGAAATTAGCATGAAATTCGGTTATTTTCCTCTGAAGCTGCATATGCGCTAAAATCATCTGGGCGCCGACTTTTAATAACCGTGGTAATTGGACAAAATACTTCTCCAGCTTTCCGGATGGCTCCTTCTCAACGTTAAAATCCTTTATCACTTGAAGACCCATCATCTGTTCCATAAACCGCTTATTATATTTAAATCCGGGCATTAGAGAAACAAGACGGTACCAATTTAAGAGGTTGTAATAAACTCTGCCTTGGATAAGCCCGAGCATATTTTCAAAAACATGGGTGTTCTTCAAAATGGTCTTTTTGTCTAAGCCGATTGTCTGACAAAACTGCCAATATACCGCAAAATATGCCCTACGGATGAACGAGAAGGTCAAAGGCGTCGTCACTCCAGAATAACTTTCCACGATATTAGAATTATCCCATACGTTAAATTCTGCGTATTTTTTGAGATTAGTTATAGGGCGGGCTTGTAGTAAATAAATCCTATTATTCTCTATCCCAAATTCTATATCCATCGGCATGCCTTTAAAGTCTTGCACTTTTTGCGCCATTTTATGCAATTCTTTCAACTGCTTCTTATTTAAACTTAAAACGCTCTGCTTATTAGTCGCTACCTCAATCGCAGCTGTACCCCCTACCTGACTATAAGTTATCTTTTGTTTTTTTTCTGCAATTTCGCTTTTGATAATCTCGCCGTTTGAATTAAGTATAAAAGTATCGGCATCCAGGGCGCCAGAAACCAAACCTTCGCCCAAACCCCAGGTACTGCTTACCATCATCTCTTTAGTATTTCCGGTTAAAGGATTAGCGCTAAATATTACTCCCGAGATTTCTGATTCTATCATCTGCTGGATGACCACGGCTATTTGCGATACCCAAGGGTCGATCTTGTTCTGAATTCTATACAAAACAGCTCTTTCCCCAAAAAGAGATACCCAGCAATTGCGTACGGCATTTAAAAATGCATCGAAGTTACGGATATTAAGAAAAGAGTCCATCTGGCCCGCAAATGATAATACTTTGCTGTCTTCGTCCGCCGCTGAAGAACGAACGGCAACAGCCCTCCTGCCGCCGGCAGAAATCTTATTCCAAACTTCGGATAGAACTTTTTGATACGCATCATTTAAGGCAATGCTTTTTAGATAATTACGGATAATTGCTGCTTTTTCTTCTGGCCTGATATTTTCTTGCGCGATAAGTTGCGCCATCTGCCTATCGCTTGCGCAGACCTGCTTAAACACAGATGAAGTAATTGTAGTCCAGACAGGCACATTAATACCTAGTTTCTTTAGCTCATGCAAACCAAGTGCTTTCCCTCCTATACTCTTGATTGTCTCAAGAGTTGGAGAAACCGGTTCGTTATCCCATACAATCTGTTTTAATGATTCCATATCAGTAGGCCTGCGGTAATAATTACATTGTAAAACAATATGAATATAGAACAAATGCCGCGGAAGATCCTGGCTGAGGACCTGTTATTATGTACTGCATACAACCCTGCACAAATTAATGTCAATCCATATAGCAAATACATGGAAAGGCTAAATTGGAAACTCAAATTAAAAATACCGCCATACTTATAAGCTACATACATCGCTACCGTAGCCATAATAACAACATTAAGCGCTGCCCGGATTGGCCCTAATCGCTTTGAATAAGATTCAACCAGCTCTTCCTCTTCTTCCTTGCCGAACGTCTTCCTCCCAAACTCAAAAATATTGAATATCATCCAATTTACCAATACAAACATTCCGTAGACTTTGGGAATTTTCCAGAAATCTAATTTGGTGACAGCGCAAAAAACGAATACGGACATCCAGCAGGAAACCAGGGTGTGTGCTAAGGCATAGGTAGCCATCTTAGGCCTTAGCCAGCTGCCGATAAAGAATTCTTTATACATAATCAAAGAATACAAAACAGTACAAAGAACTGCAATAAATGCGGCGTGGCCAATAATTAATGCCAGGAAAAGTTCTACAAGAATTAAGCCAAACGCAACACACTTGGCCTCTCTAACAGAAATTAAGCCCCGGGCTAATGGCCTGTCTTTGTGTACTACTGAATCATTTCTGTAATCCTTTATTTCATCGAATATGCGTAAGTGTAAGAAAATAAAGAATACGGTTATAGCGCACAATACTTCTCTATATGTTATAACCCCCTTAATGCCGACTGAACTTAAGCCTACTAATGCATTAGCCGCGACATAAAAGACAATAAGTAGCACGTGCCTAAAGATAGGGAATCTCTCGTTACAAAAAGTGTGCCACCTTACAAGAAATTTAGACATTTTGGATTATAATCTCCTTCAATTTAGTATACTCGACTTTACTATGGTGCCGGGGATCCATGGGAATCTCCTTAACCATGTCTATCCGGTCTACCGGAATCTTATTCTCAGCTAAAAGGCTTTTTATGGCATTCGTATATTCTTCTAAATTATCGGGCTTAAAACCCTCTTTTACTGAGAAAACCGCACATGCCTTTTCTCCCAACTTTGCATCCTCAATTCCTAAAAAAGCTGCCTGTCTTACAAAATCTAACCTCTTTAGAAGAATTTCAGCATGCACAGGGAAAAGATATTCGTTTTCCCGTACAATCGTATTATGCACCCTACCCACAAGCCATAATCTTCCCTGCTCATCCAAAATACCCACATCGCCTGTCCTATGCCAGATTCTTCCGGTAGATTCTTTAATTTTTGTAGCCTTAAAAGCCTCGAGATTATTGTAGTAATTCTCACAAACATGGGCCCCGCTCACTACCAGTTCCCCGGGCTTGCCGGTTTCTACTTCCCACTCCTGCCATCCTTTTGCTCCTAACTCAACGTTTTTACGCCAAATCTTGATGAATTTATAATCTAGATCTTCGGAAATCTTACCTACATTAACGCCCTGGCGATCATCCTCTCCGCCAAGCATCTCTTTTGCCTCGATATGCGCGATAGGCTCGACTTCGGTCGAGCCGTAAAGCACTAAAATCTCTGCCTCGGGCGCGATTGCCTTAAAATCCCTAACATTATCTTTACTAACCGGCGCCCCTCCCGTCACAACACGACGCAGATTATTAAGGATTATTTGATTTTTCCGGCAATACTCAGCTATGTTTACAAAAATGGACGGGGAAACCGTACAACAAGTGATTTGAGCTGAAAAAAGCTGGTTAATAATAATGCTCGCGTCTTTATCCGAAGGCACTGCTAAATCTATAGCAGGCAGGACTGTAGTTACTCCTCCCGCTAGATTATTCAAAGAGAAAATCGGGAATACCGGCAGGTCTCTATCTGTTTCTTTATAAGGAATCTCTTTGTCCAAGGCACGATGTTGAGCGGCAAGGAAACGATGCGTACGATCCGCTCCTTTAGGCACTCCGGAACTACCGGTAGTAAAAGTAATGAGCGCCGTATCGTTTGATTCAACTGGTTCAATATCAGCCGAATCCGGACTTCTTAACAGAGACTCTAGATCGCTTGGATAATTATTTTCATGCGGCCCAACCACAACCTTCACTTGAATATTAGCAAGCTCTGGCACAGCCGCACACAACTGGAACGCTTTTTCAAAACTTATCATCGCCTTAGGTTCAACAACCTGAGCGCAAATCCCAAGATGATCTTTTCTGGCCCAGGAATCCAGGAAAACCGAAATTGCGCCCAGCCGCTGAACCGCAAACATAGTTATATAAAGTTCCGGGGAAAGCGGCACAAAGATAATTACGCGGTCTCCTTTGATAATTCCGTTTTTTTGCAAGCCCGAAGATACCGCGCAGATTTTTTTGTATAAATCCGCATGGTTAATCGAAGTATGGAGTAGCGGTTTAACCCCATCCCAGTTTTTTATTATTTCTCTCGGCACCCACTCTAGGGCGGTACGGCCGGATAAAGACTGCGCATGATGTTGAAGAAAACAAATCACGTTATTTTCACGGGAGACTCCCTCATGAAAATCTGCTTCTTTAAGAAAATCCGAATTCTTACTTTGCATATATCTTTTCCCTTTTTTTAGCTTTCATTAAATGATGGACTTTCTCCGCCTGAAGGCAAAAAGCCTCAAGCCTTGCTTCAGTAACCGGAGACAAAGGATTACCATCCACCTCTATCGATAAGAAAGGTAACCCAGAAAGCGAAGAAAAAAAATCTGTCTTGATATTTTCAATCTTGCGTTTTCTCTCCATGGTCATCTCGCGTGAAAGAACCGCCTCAGTCACGCGCGTGGGGAGGCAATTAAACGGACCAATGGAAACAACTCCGCAAATGGAATGGAGGATCTCTGAAAGTGCAGCACCGATGACCACAATAGGTTCTCCGGTAAGCTCTAGCGGAACGAGGTTGCTTCCGTATTTAAGAAGATTGGCCATATCAACCGAATAATAAGGATACAGACCCGATTCCGCGAGTATTCTTTTAATCCTGTGTTCATGCAAATGCTGCAGGGAATGCTTGATAAAAAATTCTGCCTTAGACTTAATGCTGAATCTCGTTGAGACGATCCCTTTTTTGACTAGGTGATCAACGTAGTAAAGCCACTCTAACACCGGGGCCGCCTTAGGGATAAAATCATTTTTCTGCAATTTCTCCACGACCTGCTTGCGGGAAAAGACCTCTTTCCTGATAAAGATCTCCCCTAAAAGCGAGACAACCCTGGCTTCCTCAATGGGGTATCTTAATGGGATTTTTTTGAGATTTTGCGCGCTATGCACCAGCTGTCGCTCAATGGAAACCCCCTGATGGGATTGTATACAACGAACGGTCTTCTGCCACTCCTGAGTAAATACTGCCTGTGCATATTCTTTATCTTTAGCTAAAACGCAGAGCGTACTACGGATATCATCCATTGCATCGGAAATCACCGCGGCTTTCAAAACTGTAATCATAAAACGGTTGCCTAAGCCCATATAGCTGTTTTCACTCGTCAAAGGGAATATTGCCACGTCTTTTAAGTGATTCTTCCGAATGAGATTATTAATAAATACTCCGTACTGTGAAAACCGACAGTTCCCTCCTACCGTAGGCATGAAATACAGTATGACTTCGTTTTTATTCCTGTGTGCCTGCAAATACTGCATTAGGCTGCCGCTGGTAAGTATCAATGGTAGGCATTCTTTGCCGCTTGAATAGGCCTTACCATATTGCAGGACTTCATTATCCGGAACCGCCATTGCCGTAGCGTGGATACCTATCCGGTTAAAAGCCGCAGTCAAAACTTGTGTCCCTAAATCGCCCATCGAAGGAATCAACAAGCGGACTCTTGGGTCGGTTAAGGAGTAAATTTTATTATCCGAAGACATAACCTTTGCTTTTTTACCGCGATAAATTATCTGTGCGGGATGAAAATCTTTGGCCAGAGAAGCCTGAAAATGAACGTTGAGTTTCTTTAGGTGGCGGTAGCGCTGCACAATATCTAAAAAAGCTTCTATGCGGGTGTCTACGCCCGCATCCGCGGTGTGGCTGTCTATCTCAATGGTTAATGACGGTTTGTCTTTCATGATATCCCTGAAATACGTCACAAGAAAAGAATCTGGCCCGCAGCTGAAATTTGTGATGTATACGCCGAATAACCGCTCATGCTGCTTAACAAAACTGGCTGCTTTAATAAGCATTTGCCCGAAAGCCCAGGTAAGATTCCTTCCGAATAAATCCGGCGGCCCCTTGTAATCGCTCGTTTCAAACGGCAGGAGGTCAAACGGAATCACCAGCAATCCCCTAGAGGCGAATTTATTCGGTATACCCAGGTTCATGTCCGGACAAAAAGCATTATATGGCCTGCCAAAGATTATAATTGCAATCTCTTCGGGGTTATTATTCAAATTTTCCAAAATCTCTTCTCCGGATTTTTTTAAGCGTGCTATAAATCTTTCCTGTGCCTCGTAGGCCTGACGGTAAGCCTTTAATGCAAGGCTCCTTTTTTTCCCGAGCTTGCGGCCGATACGCAAGAAAACCGGGGTAGCGCTTTTAAGCCCTTGAGAAAAATTAAGCACCGGAGTTATCAGTTTGTCTTTAATAAGGTAACCTTTAAATGCAGCCTGCAGATAATACGGCTCTGCCTGCAGGATAAAACATGTTGACTGATGCTCGGGCTCCTTGGTGATTGCGTTCTTAACGTAGATTTCGGATACTTGCGGCAGAAAAATAAAATCCGGATTCTTACGGATAAGGTCGAGAAATAATCCGTGGGCCAAAGAAGCCGGATAGCAGAATGCCGCCCCTTGTAATCTAATCCCCTCAAGCGTAACTTTTGTTGGCATCAATATCCTAAATCCAAGCGACTCAAAAAATGACCTGTAGAGGGGGAAAAAACTGTAGGTTAAAAAAGAAAGATTTAAACCCATGGTCTTTTTATGAAGATCATGGCTATATTTTTCTTCATGCCCTTTAAAAAGCTCTTTGTGCCGGAAAACAACTAGATCCTTCCTGGCAGTGTCCTTATCTAGGCTAAAACGAAGGTTGTAATATTTATTGCACGATCCGCCGAAAGGGTACTGTTTATTCTCGAGCTTAACATTGGTGATTGAACATTTTCTGTCGCAACCGGATCCGTCTCCGGCGCAAATAAACGAACGGCCGTATTCAACTCGGCGATTAGCCAGGACTTTAAGGTTAAAAGGCTGCCGGGGGCTAAGCCCCAGGATGAGCCTCTCTTTTACTTCCAGGGCAACGCCAAAAGCGCCCATCAAACCCGGATGAGGCGGAACAATGATATCGCGTTTAAGGAGAGTTGCCATAGCCAGCGGCACCGCCTTATTGTAACAGACCCCTCCCTGCATAAATATCTTCTTACCCATCGGCCGGGAGCCTTTGACCCGGTTATTGTAATTCATGCAGATAGAATATACTAGCCCCGCAACGATATTGGGTTTATTAATCCCTTCGTGTATCGCAGTCTTTATGTCACTGGAAATAAAAGCCGCGCATTGATCGCTGAAATTTGGGCTGGAGGTATTTTTAAGCGCGATTGCGGCGATCTCCTCTGTTTCAATGCCTAAAACCTCTTTGCAGGCCTCTTCCAGAAAAGATCCTGTCCCCGCAGAACATGCCTCATTCATCGCGTAATCGCATGGTACGCCGTTTACCAGATAAGTATACTTGGCATCCTGTCCTCCGATCTCAAATATAGTATCGACCTCTTTATCAAAATACACCGTGGCCCGGGCGTGGGCAATTATTTCATTGATAATATCTCTGGTTAAGGCATGGAGACCAGCAATCTGCCGGCCTGATCCAGTAACCCCTAAGCCTACAATAGATAATTCCTGCGGCAATTGGGTAATCAAAGCCCGGTAGCAATCCCTAGAAGCCTCCACCGGTTGCCCGTTAGTCCTTAAGTACACGGAGGCTACGATCGATTCGTCATTAAGACGGAGCACCACTGCCTTGGTTGTAGTCGAACCTACATCCAATCCGATAACACATTCATCATGCGGCCTGGCGCGCTCAATTGACAGAGATTTAAATGAAACAAAAGGATTCGCATCTTTTAAAGCAGGTAGAAAGCTGAAAGATGATTTTTGCGTCTTAAAGATATTGCGCAAATCTACTTTCTTACATTTATTCTCCCTCGCCCATAAAGCTGCTCCCAAGGCCTCAAAGTAGATAGATTCATCCGGGACTGAAATATCCGGTATGTAGCGTTTTAAAAGGTCTATCACCACAGAATTGCGCGAGACCCCTCCTACAATTACAACTTTTTTCTTAGGCGAGTTGTGCAAAAGCTCCATTATCTTGGTGCACATCATTTCACAGAGACCTGCGACAACATTTCCAATCGGTTCGCCATGATTAAGCGCATGGGTGCAGTCACTCTTACAGAATACCGAACATCTGCCTGAAACTTTAAAAGGATTATTCTGGTCAGCTAATGTAAGTGCGTTCTCTATACCTACGTTCATCCTTCTTAGCTGCTGCAAGAAAAACTCTCCGGTACCTGAGGCGCACTTTCCCCCGGTATGGGCTGTGGCGATCTTACCTTCTTTATCGAGCACATAAACTATAAATGTGTCCGAGCCGCAGCTTACCAAAGTGCTAAAATGTTGATTCTGTTTCTTAAGGTGCATTAAGGCATATTCGGTTGCCTCCGGCTCTGATATGACTGATAAGTTTAAAGAATCGCGAAACTTTCTTCCAGTGGCAGAGATTGCATCGTATTCATTAAGATCCAACCCTCCCAGGGCCTCCAATAAAGTTCCGGAAGGGTTTCCCTCGTGGCATCTCCTGAATAATAACCTTACGGATATCCCAGATGAGTCAGAAACCTCTACAATACTGATAGTCGAAGCGCCCAAGCATATGCCTAATGTTTTCATCGTCTCTATGTCCTGATTAATTGCTGCAAAATAAATACGCTGCCTACGCCGATAGCCGCGCTTACAAAACGCCTGCGATATTCAAAGATATCGTCTTTTGCTCCCCGGTAATACTTGTTCATCATAAAATTCAGAATATAAGCTACCCATGTTCCGATCATTACCACAATAAGTGAATTAAGCCTATGGTGAGCTTTATAGAAATAAATCGGCATTCCTGCGATAAAAAGTGTTGCTGCTACGGAACAAACTATCTCTAATACTTTTCTATGGGCCTTTAAAAATGTATCAGCTTTTAAAGGACGGCTGACATAATTCGCGAAGTAATTTCCGATTATTGCTAATTGCGCAGTAATAGAAGTCAAATACGGCAAATATACGGACATATGGTCTTTATAGGCATTGGCGATAAAAAGAAAGATTGTCGGGATAATACCTATATAAAGCAAAACTTTTACTTGGAAACTGGCTACTTTCTCTAATCCTTCGTAACGCACAAAGCTTAAGGTGAGTAAATAATACATAACCTGCGCCAAAAAGAGGGGCAAAAACCAGTAATAATTGCATAAACTCAAAGCCGCATAATTAAGCATTATAATGGCTATCAAACCACTAGTCTTAAACAGCCGCGGCCGGATATACATAATTAACGCTGCGGCAATAAGTATTAATAAAATCTCTGTTTGCCAAACTACTACATTCAATGGAAGCCTAATAAACTTTGCTAAAATAAAATACGTACCGAACGGTACAATAATATTATCGCTTCCGGAAAGAGAAATTGACTCAAACCCGGTTAGTAAAAGGGCGATAATGGACGCTATAAGAACAGATTCAAACCTGCCTATTTCTGTCATTAAGAGTAGAGGCAGGTGAATACATAAGAAGGTTACAAAAAAGAACGCGATGGATCCTTCGAGGCTTTTCAGGTTTCCCTCAACATCAAATTTTATAACCCCATATTTACCTCCCACCAGAGCGGCCATGGTATCCGAAACAGCCATTACCAATATTGAGATAAAGTAAATAACGGGCTTTGTACTACTAAGCAGGAATATTAAATATACTGCCGCAGGATAATAAATACTTCCATAGGATTTTCGCTCAACATCATGAACTGATTTTAATATACCTTTTCTTTTTGTAATGAGCATGGTGAGGCAGAAAGTGACGGATAACCCTAGCACTGTCCAATGCGATGCGAATAAATACGGAAAGGAAAGTGCGGTTAACCCTCCTAATAAATGTACTGTTTTTCTCGAAACTTCTGTCTTTGAAGGAAGAATGCGTCTTATTGTTTCCCCTATAAGGAAAATTAGGATATAAATTCCCGCAACAACTATAGCAGTAACTATTTCTTTTTGCACATTAATCATATTGCCTCCCCTATGATTAAAGCCTTATAAAAAAATGCTTTGTCATATTTAAATAGTTCGGATGCTTCTTGATCGAGAAATTTGATCTTTCCTTCTAGCCCGCCGATTTGTTTTCTATCTGCAAGCATATTCCAGTACACAAGTCGAGCTCCGGGCCTTGCGTAATCCAAAATATTTCTTATTTCTTGCTCATATTGGTTGTAACTCATATATTCGAATATATCCGATAAATTAAAACCGTCAAACTTGGTCGACTGGTTTCTTTGAAAAGCTTCCCTCAAATTTCCCTTAAATATGACCAATTTGTCCATATTATTGCGAATCTTATCAAAATTCTCCCGCCTCAAGTAGAAAGGCAAGGAACTTCTGAAATTTCCGGTTAGAATATATTCCAGATAAGGATTAGCATCTGTCGGCAATATGGTAAGAGCGTATTCCGCCCTCTTAAAGATGCGACTTGCTACATCTGTTTCTACGTATTTAAAAAATTCCGGATCGCGGCCCAGCTTTCCCATCATTGCCCGGCTAAAAAATATCTTAAAGAGTAATTTCCAACGGAAGGTATTCCAGGTAGTATTATAAAAAGTTGTTCTTTCGGCAGCATCGTGAATACTAAGAAGTCGTTCGACATCCCTGCGGCTATGGATTAATGGTAATATTCGCTTTCTAAACAGACCAAAGTAATTCTCAAACTTGCCAACATGAATAATGCCTTTATCAATAAGATCCGGGTGTCGATCCCAAAATGCTCTTGCATCTTGCGATAAATCATTTCGCAGCCATTGATAGAAAGCACCTTTATCTCCTGCGCCGTTTACGCCTAAAAAGGTAAGAAGTTCGTCATACGATAACTTTTGAAAAGCTACTTTACGGATTTCAATACAAGCAAGCTGCACTGGATTAATATCAATTGCCAAGACCAAAGACGGACTCCTACTTAGCAGGGATAGCGAGTTGTCTCCGGCAGAGGCTATAGAAAGATACGCTCCACCTTCTTTAACATTGAGCGCCTTTAATAGCACATCAGCGTCTTCCCAGCAGCTTGCATAACGAATAATATCAAATCGGGCCCGCTCTTCTATGCTCTTATCTGGAATATCCTTATTTTTTGGCACTCTTTCTCCCATACATAAGATGCGCTTGTGCGAATTGGCCGGCTGCCAGAGCACCCATAATCGAAATTTCCCCTGCCAAAACCGTTGCGGCGCAGATCTCCGCAAACTTCCTGGATGTCCCTTCTCCCTTACACCCTAACATATTAAGGCATTCGCTTTGCGTAGGAAGCCTTGTGCCGCCTCCGACAGTACCTACGATTAGGTTTGGCAAAGTGACCGCGATGTATAGATTCCCCTGCTTTGTTACGTCTACCCTGGTTATCCCCATTGCCGCTTCAGAAACGCAGGCCGCGTCCTGGCCGCAGGCAATAAAAATCGCAGCCAAACCATTGGCATAATGCCCCTGTACACCGATAGAACCACTCTGGACTCCACCGACAAAAGACATCTTCCAATACTCCATCATCATCTCAGGGGTTGTATGCAAGAATTTCATAAATATGCTTCGCTCAATCTCTACTTCTGCAGAAACCTTTTTCCCGCGAACAGATAGGTATGAAAGAGCTGTTGCTTTTTTGTCCCCCGACATATTGCTTTCAATAAAGTAAAATCGCGGCTTTACCGGAGCCTGTTTCATGATGTATTTACAGACCGCATCAGTTGCAATAGTAACCATATTCTGTCCAGCCGCATCGCCGGTAGTATATTCAAAATTAATATATACCTGATTACCATCTACGGTAATCTTAATATCTTCCAAGTTCCCATGAGAAGTAGTGCCCTTGGCGACTTCCTGAAATTTATTAAACTGCTCAACCACCCAAATAATAAATTTACTCGCTTCAATTAAGTCGTTAAAGGTAAAACCCGGAGCGCGTGAAACCCGCTCCAGCAGACAAAGCGTGCGGGCTCCGCCGCTCAAACTAATGACCTTGGCTCCCCTGTTATATGAAGCTACCAAAGCTCCTTCTGTAGTCGCAAGAGGAACATAGAAATCTCCATGAGCATACAAGCCATTAATGCGCAGAGGGCCAATTACTCCTACGGGAATTTGCGCTAATCCAAGATAATTTTCAACATTTCCCTCAAAAACAAATGCGTCGTCTATCTGTTTTTTACCCGTGAGAAACTCAAGTTTTGCTCCTTGTTTTTCTAAAACCCTGATCCTCTCTGCCTGCGCATCCCTAGTAAACATCTTCTCGCGGTGAATACTTTCTGGTAAAGGATATTTTTTTGGCAAGCGAACCTTAAGCCTTTTGGCAAATTCTCCCGGGGACTTATTCTTTAATACGGATTCGATTACCCTTTTAGAAAAATCCTTAGAAATAGGCATTAAGCACCTCCTTGGTTCGGAATAACTATCTTCTCAAGTACTTCTTTTCTTTTTATTTTCTTCGTAGATGTTTTCGGCAATTCTTCAAAATAGAGCATAAAATCGGATATCTTCTTATATTCGGCTAAATTCTCACTGAGTCTATTTATTTCTGCTGAGATTTTACTCCTAATAAGGTCTTTGTTTTGCTTTTCTTCCTGGCTAAACACATCTATGCTAGGTACTATTACCGCGAATACCTCTTCGGTACCGGCTTTCAATCCGCTCATGGCTTTTAAACCGACCACGCACATCTCCTTAATAAGCGCGCTTTTAGACATCACCTCTTCAATCTCCTCAGGAAAAACCTTCTTCCCTGCCCCGAGAACAATCATATTTTTGATTCTTCCCGTAATATATAAAAAGCCGTCGTCATCAAGATAACCGATATCTCCGGAATAAAACCAATCGTCTTTAATGACTTCGTCGGTTTTCTCCTTATTCTTGTAATACCCCCTCATTACATTTGGGCCGCGCACAATAATCTCACCTTCACGATCACCTGGCTGGTTCTTAATAATCTGAATCTCTACTCCTTTTAAGGGAATGCCTACGGATGTATATTTTCTCTCAGTAAACGTATTTACTGTCAAAACAGGTGCTGTTTCGGTCAATCCATATCCCTGTAAAACATTAAATCCCAGGGCATGGAAATCTTCTTCAACTACAGGATCAAGAGGTGCTCCTCCGGAGACAAAACATTTTAGATGGCCTCCGAACTCCCGGTGGAGAGGCTTGAATAATAATTTCCCGATACGGACATTGAAGTTAAGCAAAAACTTAGAGATCCCCAGCATTCGATAAAACATTTTCTTCTTATTCGGTTTCATGTCTTCTATCTTCTTCATGATGCCACCGTGAAACATCTTTAAAACAAGCGGAACGCAAATCATAGTGGTAGTTTTCGTCTCCTGCATAAGCTTCATTAAAACAGGCGGCTTAAGACTATCGCAATATGTGATACAGGCGCCTGCGTACAAAGGAGCTATTAATCCTCCGGTTAACTCAAGAAGATGGTTCAAGGGCAGAATCGAAAGGAATCTATCTTTCGGGCTAAATTGTATGTACTTATGAAGCGACATGACCTCAAAAAGCAGATTTTTATAAGTAATTTCTACGCCTTTTGCCACGCCTGTAGTTCCGGAAGTATAAACTATTAATGCAGTATCATCAGGCTGGATATCGCGATAAGCAATTTCATTCTCCGGTACCTTAAAATCTTTCAGTAACATCACGCCTTCATTAGATACATCATCAAGGCAAATAATGGCCTGGAGCTGACTAAGCTTCGGCTTTATCCTTAAGATGGTTTCGAGTAATTTTTTGGATACAAAAATACATTTTGCCCCGGAATCGTTGAGAATGAATTCTATCTCGGCATCGCTTAATTTAATATCCATGGGAACAACTATGCCAGCACAGGAAATTATTCCGAAAAAGGCGATTGACCATTCCGGCCTGCTTTCCGACAAAATTGCCACCCGATCTCCCTTCTCAATGCCCGATTTCTTCAGGTTATAGGCGGTATCAGAGGTGCGGCGACCGAGTTCAGTATAAGAAATTGTCCTAAAACCTTCGTCGTCTTTTATCTGCAAAGCTGTATTCTTTGAAAACCTACGGTTAATCGCAACCAGAAGTTCGATTATGGTTACGTTCTTAAGGCTAGCCTTGCGCATGGTTATTCTCCTCTTTATGCAGATGAGGTTTAATGGGCTCAGCCGGAACACCGTAATAAATTGAGCGAGGTTCAACTTTGGTATTCTTTAACAGTACTGCGCCGGCACCTATTATGGCATTATCTCCGATTTCACATCCCGGCATAACTGTACAGTGAGATCCCAAAGTTACATTCTTACCTATTTTGACTTTATTCAATTTTAATCTCCCCCGCTCAACTACATGACCGATAATAACCGCATCTCCACCAACCACCGTATTATCTCCGATTTCAAGAAGAGTGGCATCAAAAACAAACTTGGAATTTATCTGGACATTCTTACCAAGCCTTGCACCGAGAAGGCGCTGCAAAAGATTAGCAAAAGGCGTAAGTAATATAAAATCAATAAAAGTGAAATTAATCATTAAATACAGAGAGCTTACAAAAGCCCATTTTAATGCCTGCCAGGAGAAAATCGGATGAACTCCCTCCCGTAGCCGTAGCCTGAATATGGTGCGGGTCAACCCAGCCAGCAGAACAAGAGATAACCCGAACAGAAAATAACTTGCTCCTAATGAAAAACCAAGAAGAGCATAGCGCTGAATCGGCTGCATAGCAAGTCCAGCCTGCCAGGCCTTAAAAAATAGTGCTACTCCCGGAATAAGCGCCAAACCAAAATAAAATATTGCCAAAAGATACATTACTATAGCAAAAATTAGCTGTCCAAGCATAATAAGAAAAGATTTCATAGCTACTCCTTTCGCTTTATAGTGTCTCCTTAAACCAGTCTTTTATCATACCTACAAATGCTTCGGGATTCTTGCGCAAAAGATATTCTGCGTGAGACCCGCCTTTTATTATTTCTATTTTCTTTTTTGAGTTTGTTTTTTCGTATAATTTCTCTGACTGCCTATAGCTGGTAACCCAGTCTTTTTCTCCGTGGATATAAAACACTGGGCATTTCAGCGTACCCACCAAGTCAACAGGCCTTTTCTTTTTTAACCAAAACGGCCCCGGACGAATACCTTTATTCCTGCCGCCCTCTCCTAAATTAAACAAAATATCATTTTCGATATCAAGGTTCCAGAAGTGATAATCAATTTTCATGCTATCGTAGGGAGCGCTGATTGCAACAAGGCTCGCTATACTATCATGTTCGGATATATATTGTATGCTTATTGCCGCGCCGTAAGAAAAGCCTATAATCCCAATTTTATCATATTTTTGCTTAACATAGTCCATTACTGTTTCCAGATCGATATGCTCTTTAGATGTCCAGGTAAATAAACCTGTGCTTTTCCCGTGGCCGCGTAAATCAAAAATGAATATGTCGTATGAATCGATAAGGTAATCCTTGAGTTTCCTGATTAAAACAGCATCTTTGCTATTGAAAAAGCCGTGTGCAATAACTACTATTTTCTTATGACCGGCATTATAGTAATCGTAGGCTATCCTTTGATGATCGGGAGTGCTTAAAGTGCCTGATATTATCAACGGTATCGCTGCCATAAAATTACCTATTAATCTCCTCATCAGCCATTGATTAGATACTTAACAATCTCATCGGGTTCGATACGAAGATAGCCATCCCTTTCCAGGCCGAGCTTTGTTTTGGCTATCTCTTCCATTACCTCTTTTAATAATTCCTCCTTAACCGGATAATCTCTGCCATCAAGGGGCTTACTGAATCTCACTTCAACCGGAAACCTTCGGGGGAATCTCTTCGGTACCGGCCAGGCCTCATATGCCCCCTCTATGGCACAGGGAACAATGTCAACATCAGCGAGCCTGGCAATTAAGGCTATCCCCGCTTTTCCTTCGTCTAAACGGCCGTCAGCGCTGATTTTACCTTCTGGGAAAATTCCTATACAATCACCGCCCTTAAGTATCCCTACCGCATCCCTGATGGCTTCCTTGTTGAATCCTCCTCTTTTTACGGGAAGATAACCTAATTGGGTCGCCCACCATCCCCAAAATTTTGTTTTGAACAAAGAGTCCGCAGCTAGAAAATATATCCTTTCCGGATAAGCGCAGGCAACGGCAATACCGTCAATTATGCTGGTATGATTTGCGGCAAAAATATAACGTTTCTTTTTGGGTATATTCTCAAGACCTGAAACCTTAAAATTAAATAAAACCTTTAACATAAGCTTAAGCCAAAGGCGCAATAATATGTAGCGCAAGCTTCTTCTGTAGAAATATGCACCTATTGCCGTAATAAGGCCTATGATACCTATCACTGCAAAAAGGTGAGTGACTTGTATATTCCGTATAAGCACTCCCACAAGAAGCAAGCTTGTTAAAAATACGACCTCAGTAAATACGCCCCTGGCAGAGAAGATTTTCCCTTTTAAATCATCCGGCGTGACCCTTTGGAACATAGTATCCAGGGTTATGGTCAGCATCGATGCTCCTACCCCCAGACAGAATAGAAATAGAATACTGAAATAAAAATTCGGCCTGAATATGAATAGCAGGCTAAATACGCCAATTATCGTATAGGATAGATACAGCGCCCTTCCATAATTTACTTTGTCTTTTCTCTTTATCAGGATAACCGAGCCGAGGATAGCTCCAATGCCTACCGCAGAAAGAAGGATCCCGACTCCCAGAGAATCCTGATGCAGCATAGCAGAGGAATAATTCAAAATCAGAATGTAACCGAAACTGCTTATGAGGGA
Source organism: Candidatus Omnitrophota bacterium (assembly GCA_016867005.1). Lineage (GTDB taxonomy): Bacteria > Omnitrophota > Gorgyraeia > Gygaellales > Profunditerraquicolaceae > VGKM01. The sequence continues at coordinate 23,353 of VGKM01000005.1, forward strand.
AAATAGACTACTCAATAAAATCAAACGCATGATGAGCTGATGCCGTTTAATATAAGCTACTCCTGTTTTTATATCGCTTAGCAAATTGAAACAAAGTTTGGGCTGGATCTCTTTCGGGACGGCGTCTTTTGAATAGGATATACTCAAGATAAATAATGCGGAGATAACATAGGTGAATCCGTTTATAAAGAATGCCGGTTTTACTCCGGTAGCCTTGATTACTGCTCCGGCAATAAATGTACCTACCAGAGTCGCTACAAGCCCGGTACTCACAATCGCGGAATTAGCCTCAAGTAAAAAACTTTTTTCAGTTATATTGCCGATAATACTCATCTTTGCAGGCGTAAAAAGCGCCGTAAATGTACCCAGGAGAAAAAACCAGGCAACAATTAAAATAACGGAGTGCGTATTAATCCATATAACCGGAATAAAGCATACCAGAACCGCTCTTACTAAATCAGCGATGAGCATAAGATTTTTGCGGGAATATCTATCGGCCAAGATACCGAATAAAGGACCGAAAATCAGGAACGGAAGAAGGCTAAAGAAAGTAATCATCGCCATCTTGTCCCCTTTGTCCTGCGCAGCAATCATAACAAAGGTCAGAATCCCCATCTGGGTAAGTCTATCGCCAAGGGCAGAGATAAGCTGTCCTGTCCAAAGGTTTCTGAAATTCTTATTTTTGAATATTAACCCTAACATGGCCTTCCCTCTCCTAACTTATCGCACCATTTGACAAGTAAACCCGATATCTGTTTTAGTTTTTCAGTATTCATGGTATTAGCAATATCCAGTATTTTAGCATGATACCCCGGCCAAACCCTATCAAGAAGATCAGAGCCTTTTTTGCTGATCCTGATCAGGTTTACACGGCGGTCACCTTCCCGCGAAAAACGCTCAACCAGACCTTCTCTTTGAAGCTTATCCAGCAACCTGGTCATATTTGAAGCGGTGACAATAAGGCGCCGACCTATATCGATCTGGCTGACTCCCCTATCCTTTCCGGCATGTTTTATTACCATCATAGCATTGAATTTTGCCGGAGTAAGGTTAAAAGGCCTCAGGTAGTCAGAAATCTCCTTTTCTATATAGGAATAGGAGCAGGCAAGGGCATATACTGCGCTCTCGCGGAAATTCTCCTTGCCCGTAGTTATGCAAAACCGCTCAAGTACGCTCATTCCAGAATACCTCCTGAATAAACTATAGTTTATCATGCAATAGTTGACTTGTCAAGTATCTTAAAAGGTTTCTCAATTAAAATCATCTAACTTCTCTCGGTTTCGGAAAATTGTGTTTACAGTTTTAAACCACCGCATTCAAAAGGTGCAGCCCCCTTGCCACAAAAGAATACAGGTATCCATTACCAAAATATCTTTTGTGGCAAGGAGGGCGGACGAGCCCCCGCTTAAAAGCCATTAATTTTTCTTTGTTATAGATACTTGATGGCGAGGACGCTTGCGGCTTGGCTGCCCCCACCCAGCCAAGCCGCAAGCTGCGCCGAACCCGCCTTGCATTACCTCTAAGCCTGCTGGCCTAAGCAGGCGTGGAGTGAGCCCTTGCCGCCCACGGCAAGGGCGAACGGTGCAAACAAGATACGGCAGTGCCGGCCAAGGCACGGGGCATAAAACAACTTGCCTCAAACAATTTCTTGTGATAATTTATTATCAATTGGGACCTCATAAAAAGTGAGAACCTTATAGAGTAGGCCCCGCCAGATAATAAGTTATCACAAGAGATAATTTGAGGCAAGCCTTTTATTTCTTTTGCCCCCCCCATCCCCCGCCTGAACGGCGGGGGCGCTTAGTGGTTGGCGCGTCCAGCCGTAGTGGTTCTTACTGGCACTTTGTGGTGTATCCAGCGGGGGTCTTTGCTGCGCTCGCCCCGTTGGCGGGGCTCGCTTGCAAAGGCCGCTGGGGCGGCCTAAAAGAAGCACGAGGCGGGTGTTGTTTTTGTTTGCAGTGCTTATCTCGCTGGAGTTTTTATAAGCAGAGTTTTCTTTACCACATCTCGCAGTAAGCGCTTTTCGCCTTTCCCGCCCGCAACTCCCCAAAAACAAAAGCAGGCAAAATTTTTGGTGGGCGCAAAAATTTTGCCCCTAAAATAAAAGGGGGCATCTTTTTGGGTAGGCCTATTGAGCTGGGAAACCCGTTAGGCTGGAGACGCCCCTCTTTGATTAAGGAGTTGAACCTATAAAAACAGCTTTTAATTGCTGGACTGAATTTGCTGAGTCAAGCACAACTAAGATATCTTTTAGTGTCGGATCGGTTGGAGAATAACGCTCTTCTTCGATTCTTAGTATATCAGAAATACAGGAAATGACTTTATCTATGTCTCTGTCTACGCTCCCTCTATAACAGGATGCTTGAACGTACTCCTTTATCCTTTCCGCGGATGGTGTTATGCCGGAATTAACCAAGTTTTCTATCTCGCGCCATTCGGAATTAAGATTTATGCTATTGAGTCTGTTTATTGACGAGCTACCGATATTGGCGTTTAAGTTGCCTATAGCTTGCGTTACTATCGGAAGATTACGAAAATCAATACCGCCAAATTTCCTACCTGTATCTGGCGTTTGCGAATGAATTACTGGATCGGCACTTGGAATATCATTCAGGCCTGACCTATCATTTTGTATACGTCTAAGAAACTGTAATATCCCCTGTAATTCTTGATGCGAATCCAAAAGTTGCGTAATAAATGCTTTAATTTCCTCTAGTCTACGAATCCTTTCGTTACGTGACAAGTATTCACCTTCTTTTTCAAGGCCAACTTTTGCATCTATGCCTCCAGTAACAAACATTTCCCATTCGAATAAATCACAAAATGCTTCTTCGTCTCTTAATTCTTCATCAAGTTGTCCGCGATCCCTTGTCTTTATGGCGCCCCAGCCCTTCATGCGCCAATAATCGCGAATAGATGGGTTATTGCGCCAAAATGCATGCAGTATTTCATGAAATACTGTTGCCGCAGAAGCATCTGGCTTGCATCCTAATCTATATGTCGTCACTGGCCTATTACCTTCATGATGAACCCCTGATTCACGAAGAGAGCCCTCCATCCCTGTTCCTGTTCTGTCTATGCCAATCTGATTTATATGCAAATCCTGCAGTGCTCTTTCAGTATCCGGATTGCCTAATAGGGCTTGTAATAGCGCTGAAGCGCCCGTCTCAATGGTAATAGCGCCTTTTCGTTCCGCTAATTGTCTACACTCCTTTGCATAATCACGTAATCTTCGCTCATAGTCCTGCATAGCAGAAATATCAATATTAGACCCGCTAGCATTAGCTCTTTTGAGAACACTGTAATGCCACTGGCGAGTTTCTTCGTTTTCATTAATGATGGCTTCGAGCCCGTCGCTGTCCATGCTCCTAAGTTGTTGACTGTGATAGGAAGTAATGCCGCCATTTCTTGAAAATCTCTGCGCTTGCTCGGCAGAGGCAATCACATGAGCTTCGTGCTGATTGAATCCTTTCCCCATCCAGTAAACTTCTCTAGTTTCATGAAATTTTCCTTCCTCCTGAGCCTCGCTGTCTAAATTAGAATTGACCACGATGATAAGCCCGTATTGCGAAGAGTAAAAATGATAAGCGCCGGTATTGCTTAGGTCAGCCCGGATAACCCTTACTTGCATGCCATAAACATTTTCTGGCAAAACACGGGCTGCTAAATTCTCAAATTCGGCATGGCGACTAGACATATCTAATCCGATATCTTCGTCTAGAGAATCTCTGATGCCAAGAGATTTCATTTGGCCATCAAGAACTGGTAACCCTAAAGATAAATGGCCTTTTTGATCGCCGCTATTGCCTTTTGAATCTAAAATATCGCGCAGGCCATCTAATTGTTCAGACGTTAACGGGATAAAGGTGGCAAAATCATTCCGAGGCGCTAACAAAGCTCTTCCACCCCCAAGGCCGCCATTTTCAATTGCACGATCAAAATCTTGCCGATTCTTTTCCTCTGCCTTAGAAAAATCTTCAAGTATCAAAGCATCTTTTCTTTGCCCCTTAAGAAGTGCATTTAGGCTCCTGACCAGTATCCCATCCCCTGTATCCATCTCTAATAAGTCGTCTCTACCCGGTTGGCTTCTTTGCCCCACAGTTAGCGCCAATGGAAAATCCCTAATTTCCCCTCTTTCATAATGCGGCTTCAAGAAATTAAAAACATTGACAATAAAATCTGAACCGTAGCATGATTCAATAATCAATGTTAAATCTGATAGTTTGCCTTCATGCGCCTTTGCGCGCAATAGAAGCGCCTCTCCTAATTCTTGATAACTAATACCGTTCGGATGAGATAATTTTCTATCCGCCTCCTCTGCTGTTTCCCCAGGCTCTCCTCCTGTTAACCAAAAATGGTTAGGCAGTCCGTGCCCATTAAACCAAATTGTAGTTCTTCCAGATGCTTTCGCTATCCTGCTAAGCACTCTTTGCTTCTCTTTAGGGCCATCGAGTACCTCAATATTTCCTCCCTTGACTTTAAAATTACTGGCGAATCTTGAGATATTTGACGAGTTGAATCGAGGAATCCCCGCAAAAATTTCATTGTTAGAGACAATAACCAAAGCCGTTCTTTCATCAAGAAGCACATCATTTGAATGAACCCTTACCGAATTAAGCAAAAACTGCAACACTTTTGCAATGTTATCGTCTGTAACCTCTTGACCAAATCGCCCTAATGTAAGCTTAATAGATATCGCCAAAGAAAACCTATTCAAGTCCTGCCCTCTTGTCGATGCCTTAAAATGGGGGTTATTGTATATTAAAAATATATCTCGAGGCGAAATTAAGCCTCCTTTTATGTTCTCAGCATTATAAAGCAGATCGAGAATGAATTCCCTGTGTTCAAAATCCTGCGGTATGCCATTTGGCTCTCTGATTATGCGCCCTAAAATATAAATTACATTTTCTAAAAACTTTGGCTTTAAGTTATCTTTTCTAAGCAGTTCAACGACGGTTTTTAAGTTTGTGCGCGCTAAGGGAATTAGTTCATGCATTTCATAAGTGGCGTTGGGGTCTGAGAATTTATCATAAATATCCGCCTCCTTGACCGCTTCTGTAATCCTTGTAGTCGCTGTTGAATAAATATTCCAAGCTTTATAGTCTGTTAACTTTTGAAACTGACTACCCCGGCTCTCCTTATTATTATGCGATTCATCAGCACAAAAACCTATAATAGTTAATCTTAGGTTAGCGTCATAATGTTTCAATTGACTATATAAACCAGGACAGGCCTCAATAATT
>VGKM01000006.1 GCA_016867005.1 Candidatus Omnitrophota bacterium
TTTACAAAAACGACCCCCATTTCTTAAATACAAGAACTGTCGGATGGGTGCATAATAACGGCGAGGATTATCAGTTCAAATTGAAGCGTTATCAAGAAGGCGTAGATTTATTAGGCAATTTGGGCTTATCAGATAGAGATTATGGTTGGTTTATTGATCCGCATAAGCCGGAATTAATCAATTTTGCAGCGGCTTTTATACGGCATTCCAATTTTGTTACTGCGGTAAGCATCGGCCAGATGTTGGATTATTTGAGGTCGGATAACAAGGGCTGCGGAGAAGGCCTAAAACACATATTCGAACAATTGATGCGGGAGAAAAGGCTTTTTGGCCTGGCTAATGGTGTATTTTTGAGAGAACTGCAAAAGAAGCGGTTTGGCATGTCAATGTTTGATATCTTGAATGAGCCAAATCTTGAGAAAAGAGAATTGCTGACTGCCGAATTTATCAGAATCGCCGAAGAAAAAGAAAAAGAGTCAAAGCAATACATTGCAAATTACAGCCAATATTGGCCTTCTGAGCAAGGACAATCTCCTTATGTGAATGAGAATTGCTTCCTGATTAACTTCATCGGCAGGCCGGTTGAACAAAAAGGATTACAATTCCTGATCCCGTTTGCCTGGAAGGTCCTTTCAGATGCCCGCTATCAAGATGTAGCATTTATTGTGGCAATTTCCGGGAAAAATCCTGATATAACCAGCCGTCTTGAAGAGCTTAAGCATGTTTTCCCGGGCAGGTTCGGATACACTAATGATTTTCTTAAAGGCGATACTTATGCGCATAGTTACGGTGCCGGGAATTCATTTTCCGCCCCTTCTACATTTGAGCCGGGTGGCATAACTCCGATGGAATCGCTTGCTTATGGCGTTCCATGCATTGTTTCTCACAAGCAAGGCCTAATTTCTACGGTTAAAACCATTCATGTGGCTCAGTTTGCGGATCTTTTTGGAACTGATACTGATGAACCCGGCTTTAATGGTGTCAGATTCCCGATTGATGAATGGAATTTGGATAATACTGTGAACAATATGTTTATTGCTTTTAACGCAAAATACCAGATATGGAAAGAGAGAGCTTTCAATAAAAAATGGGAACGGATGCGCAGGAATGCTTTGTTATCGGACAACAGTTGGGATAAAGCGCTTGGGTACGCAAAGCTTCTATTTAATTTTACAACAACAGGAAACGAAGAGTACTTTAGGCAATTTTTTGATAAAGTAGCCTCTGAAAACGAAGGGTTTTCTGTTGGGAGCGTCGTAAATACTAAACTAAGCACATTTCTTGTTGTCGGCGGGGCAGGCTATGTCGGTAGTCATACGGTAGCTCATTTAGTAAAGCAGGGATATCGCGTAGTCGTCTATGATAGCTGTATTAAGGGGCACAAGGATGCGGTAATCGAAGGCGCTGACTTTGTGCAGGCAGATGTTTCCGATATAGCTAAATTAGAAGCAACTTTTGCAAAATATCATCCGGACGCAGTATATTTCTTTGCGGCACATTCATTGGTGCCAGAATCAGTATCATTACCAGCCAAATACTATGCAAATAATATTGTAAATAGCTTAGCTTTGTTGGATGTAATGAATAAATATGGCTGTAGCAGTTTCATCTATTCTTCTAGCGCTGCTACATATGGCCAGCCGGAGAATAATCCTATTAACGAAACATTCCCCAATAATCCTGTGCAAGCATACGGCGATACTAAATTCCTTCTTGAAGAGATCCTTAATGCTTATTCAAACGCCTACGGCATCAAGGCAACATTCCTGCGTTATTTTAATGTTTTTGGAGCAGCGCCGGAGGTCGGGATCGGGGAAGACCATACGCCGGAAACACATATTGTCCCTCTTCTTATGCAGTTACCGTTGATAGAACTTATCTTAAAAGAATTAATTATTTTGGAAACAAATAGTGCGGTTATCAGCACGGCTCAGTTTGATGCTATTAGGGTACTAATAGATTCAAAGATTATCCCTGAAGCCGCTTCTCAGGGTAGCAGGCGTACCTATCTTGATATGAAATCACTCGTAAAAATCTATACTACTTTAAGAAATACGCTCTTACATGTCAGGAAGGCAAACTTGCAAATTGAATTAGCAAATCAGCAAGAAGTAATACCGGTATTAGAGCAAGCTCTTATGCGCGCTCAAGATATGGGCTTGCTTCTGGACGGGGCAATGCCTGATCCTTTGACGGGGCAGATTATTTCGGGGATAGATGTGGCTACTGAAGACGGCACTCCTGTTAGGGACTATGTAGATGCCTGGGATTTAGCTCAAGCACATGAATTTGCTTATACAAAAGGCCTGTCCGGCCCTTATAATTGCGGTACTAATACCGGTTATTCTGCAAAGCAGATTAGTGAAGGAGTAAAAGACGTCTTAAGCAAGGATTCCCCCAATATCAGGGATCCTTCAAGGGGCGATCGCCTGATTGTAATGAAAGCCAGAAAAGGCGATCCGGCAGCATTAGTTGCTTCTTTTGATAAATTAAACAAAGAAAGCGGATGGAAGCCGCAGACGACTTATATTAAGTCATTAGAGAATGCCTGGGTATTTTTAAAGACACATCTGACCGGATACAATGACGAAGCAGTATTACTTGCGCCTTGCGAAGTTAAAGATACCGAGGCCACTATTAAAGCAGTTACCCGTTCAGGAATCCTACCGGCCGATTTAAAATTTGAAATACTGTTTAGATTCTTAACTGACGTTTTCGAGTCCGAACCTGCGACTGCTAAAGAAGCAGTAGCATTCGCCAGGGCCTGCCGCAAGACACTTGATAGCCATAAATTGGGTGGATACGAAACAGCTGTATTGACAGATAAGGAGTTGATCGCTCAGTACCTTGCCGCGCTCAATGCTTTAAAAGACATTACTAAGAGGCAAATGGCCGTGAAGCTATCCGCTGCATTAGGCATTAATGAGATTGTTTCGAAACAGGTAAAGAGCGCCTTAGGGCAAACAGATAAATTTGATACCCGGAATCGTTTTGAAATCTTTACTAAACCTGTTAGTTTTATTTCGAGGCAGCCGATTATCCGCAGAGACGGAAAATATTTCGATTCTCTAATCAATATTAAAGCAGCGCCGGTTCTCACTAAGCAGCTAAAAGCGGCAAAGAAAATGTGGGAAAGATTTGAAGCATCTATGCATTGTGGGCCTCGGTACGATGTTTTAGTTTTTGATACAGAGGAATGGATGTATGAGATTAATAAAGCTGCAATTGAAGCGCTACGCGGCATTGCCTACCACGAAGATACAACTGTAATTCTAGTTATTAATCCTGATGGGTATTTTAAGGACAACCTTAATGCTGTTGTTGCCGAAATGAAAACCGTAAGAGACCTCGCCTTACCTTCATTGGGCTTAGATTTGCATAAATTAAAGATAAACCATATTCTTTTGGCCGGCAGAGGAACGCGCAATGAACCATTTACTCATGCTTTAGGTTTGGGTGGGAAACACCTTATGCTTAATCCTTCGGCGTTTTCTTATATTGCCAGTACTATTATTCAAAGTTATCAGGTATTTAAGAATAAACCGCATTGGCTAGGCAGGTTCAATGATCAAATAATCTTGATTACTAACCCAAAGGTTTTTTCAGGGAAGCAGGGCCTTATTACCGGAGGTTTACGGTATAATATTACTCCCGAAATGCTGTTTAATCCGGATGACCCGGTAAGAAATAACTGCTTAATGAAATTAGGCGGCGATAGTAGTGTAATAGTTGCCCGCGAGAAACCCCTTGCCACAGGAGATAACTGCAAAGATAAGAACGGCCTTGCTTATTATGTAGATAAAAAGGGTAAAGCGGCAGGTTCGTTATCAGTGCGTTTATTTAGCCACAAAGCGGTAAATACCCTGATTAACGAATTTACTAAGGTAAACTCATTAACGGGAAATTATATTTATGAATCATTGCGTTTGAACGAAAATACAGCTTTAGTTGGAGGCTCGACTTTTAATGACGAAGAACGCGATAACTTTTGGGCTACCCATGATCACTCCGTAAAATCAGGCGCTAAATATGAAGACGTAATTGCCGCCGTGATTGCGGCTAGGAATTTCAAGAAAAAAGTAGGGATAGGTTTTGGCGATTTCGGCCCTGAGGGAGAAGCCATATTCATCGATACCGGGAAGAACTCTACTTATTATGACGCATTTATGGAGCTTACTTCTTCAGAGGCGATTCAGGCGCTTTTGGATATCGTGCCGGATAAAGATGGCAATGTAGTGATTGGCAGCCATCCAGATGCCCAGTCCTTAATCAAAGGAAAGAAGAACATATTTGTTTATTATTGCCCTAATCTCAAGAGTGGCGATATTGGTAATGGAAGTGTATTATTGAATTTACTTTGTTCTGAGATTATTACAGAAGGCAATTGTCTGGTTGCTAGTGTTTATGAAAATGGAAAAGTTGTCCACAAAGGTGAAGTCCTTACGCAAATATATCAAAAAGAAGAAAATAGCCCGTTTGATATTCGCTGGAACATGCAGGATGATTCAAACAAATTCTTTAAACAACCAGTTTTCGGCCATGATAATAGGACTTATGATCAAATAAAAGAAGGGCAAGATAAGAAAAATACCATACGGGTACTACAAGCATTCAATCCTAAGAGCTATGACCGCTTGACAGCAGAAATAATAAAAAGCCTGTCTTTAAGGCAGCGGAAGATAGGGTTTGTTAAAGAAGAATTCCTGACGCAGATTAGGCCTTTTGCTGTCGGTAACTTTGCCGTGAACTTACTTGAATACCGCGACCCAAATAAATACACGCAGGGTATTAATTTTGTTGACCCTATTAGCGAAGCTGAAGCGAAAGAAAGTTATGGCGTGCAACAGGGTATAGAGATTTGGAAGCGGGCCGTAGAAAGGAAGGAATTAAAGGCAAGAGCGCAAGAAGCGGGAATTTCTAAATGTAATATCTGTCCTGCTTTTATGCCAGCGATAGAAGAGTTATTATATTGGGGTAATTGGCATATTGCAATCCAGCCATTTCCGTTTAGTACTAAGCATCATTTTGTTTTTGTAAATAAAGAACACAGGCCTCAGGTCAGTATTGGCACAGAAGATTTATTGGAAATAGTAGATTTTAGTTCCCAGATAAGAGGGGTTAGATTGTTTTATAACGGTGTCGGGGCAAGTATCACCGGGCATCTTCATTTACAGGGATTATTTGAAACACTGCCTATTGAAAGAGCCCCTACAAGAATGATAATCCGTAAAGGGAATGTTTTGATTAGCGAACTAGCTGATTGGCCGATAGTCGGTTTTGTTTTTGAATCGGATAATAGTAAGGAACTGGCGCGGGAACTAAGCTCTTTTGTTGGGGTTCTTAAGCGAATGGATTTGCTTAAGGGAGAAACAAAAGAAAGATCTCAAAATAAAAATGGGATAGATTTATTATTTGTAAATACCGGTTCCGGTATTATTAAGGCATATGTTATTCCTCGTTCCAGGTATTATCCGCAGACCGTATGGGAAACAGTTCCGTTTGGCACTCCTGATGCCGGAGGGCTCATCATTATTTTTAATAATAAAGAGCTTTCACTTGTTAATCCCTGCGAAGTTCCGGCAGAAAAAGCTGTCCAAAACATTAATGCTGCTATTAGGGAAATCGGTTACACAAAAAGAATCGATTTAGAAAAAGCATATAATTGTTTGATAGAAGGAGGGGATAGCCGCTCTTCGTTTGATTTCGTAATTAATAAAATACGCAAGTTTTTGCTGGCGAGAATGCTAGAATTTTGCGGGAATGGCAATTATGACGAGTGGTTTTTGAATATTAGTTTCAATCCCGGCTTGGGTTTATCTGAGGTAAAAATTTATACTGAAGATAATACAGGGATTGATGATGGCGAAGGAGAAGGCCATATTAGTTCGAGAACCACATATACATTGACAATAGAAATTAATCCCGGCTTCAGTAATGCAGGGCTATTATTAATGAGTTTAAAAGCCGATAATCGGGTCTTGGCCAATTTTATCTACGAAAATGAGATTGATGCTATTTTACAAGAACTTAAAGGGTTTAGAGAAAAATCCTCTTTATTAAAGTACCCCGACCCGCGCGATCCAGGATTGAAATTGGATGATTATGATAAAAAACATTATTTTTGGGATGCGGCGACTGGTTATTGGAGGTCGAAGGACTATCCGCGTTTAGTATTGGGCAGTCAAGAAGATATCAGGCACTCTGAAGAAGATGATGCAGCTCCTACGGATATGGAAAACCATGTAGCTATCCGGATGTCAAAAAATTATACAATTTACGTCTTTGATGCGCATTCATATTCAGAACGTTATTTACATGAGTCTGAAGCAAGGGGTGAACTCCCCCGGCATAATAACCAGCAGATATTTATAGACGATCATTTTGATACTCAGGATATTGGAGATCCAGATGCTCGCGTTGCAAAGGATATCGCCGAAGAAAGATGGCTGAATAATCATATATGGGTATATTTTGACTACTCTTTAAAGAGAAGCGATAGCATTATCAGTTCGGATGAAGTGTTAAAGTCATTAAACTTAAACAATAGCAGAGTTCATTCTTCACATTTCTTTGAAATTGACAATAGGCCTAAGAATACAAGAGTAATATTTAACATAGATACTGATGCTGCGGATTCTAAGCCAATCGCAGATTTTATTGCTGAAGCTTACACAAGAGATAATATTTTCCCTGCTACGATTCATATTTCTACATCTCCCCCGAATTGTACCGGAGAGGAAACTTATGGAACTTGGGAATTAGATGGCATTTGTTATCCTGACGGCTTTGGTACTATAGAAAGATGCCAGAATCTGGTAAAGGATTTGCCAAAAATCTTTGCAAGCGGTAGCGAAGATAACCGTAGCCAGGATGAGAATAATCAGGGAATTCGGGTTGTAAATAGAAGTTGGGAGTGCATTAAAAACAGTATTACTAATTTTGATGCTGCAGTTGCCCAAAAGAAAGAATCATTTCTTTCAAGGTTCTATCATGCCATGGAGAGGACCTTTAAAGAGCTTGAGTTAAAAGTAAAAGAATCAAAAATAGACCCGCTGGTTAAATTGAATTTAATGAAGTATTCGCAAGAAGATGATAAAAGCGACATTTTGCATGATGCGGAAGAAGAGATAAAAATAGGATTTTTGCCGGTTGCCAGCAATCCATTAAATTGGGGGCATATCTTGATTGCCCTTATGGGAATGAATGTTTTGGAGCTTAACTCAGTAGTCCTGCGCGTTCAGGGAGAGATCAGTTATAAAAATCTTTTAGCATCGGAACGAGTTTCTATAAAAGACCGCCATTTTACAACTATAGAAGCTATCAAAGGGCTGTTCCCGCTTGTGCGGTATACTGATTTAGGCAGCGAGGAAGATAATTCTTGCGAAGGGACTGAGGAGATGTATCGATTCCTTGAGTTAAATAAAGAGCGCAAATTACATATTTTCTATATATTAGGAGCAGAAAATGAACAAAGAATGTGGAATTATATGCGTCAGCACTATGGAATGATGACTAAATACAATTTTGGCGCAAACACAAATCACCGTGTAACTTTTGCCGTAATTCAGCGCGGCGAATATGGCAAAACCGTAACGCTTAAAGAACTGGAGGATATTTCCTGTGCAGTGCAAAAAGAGTTTGGCCAAAAGAACTTTTTGAATATAACCCTTGTTCAGGATCCGGATATTGATTTGAATGTTTCTTCCACTTATTATCGCAATACCCAAGACGGTGCATTTATCCCAAAAGTCGTTCATGAATTCGCTAAGGCTCACGGTTATTATGGTAATCCTCCGGTTGATCCCAGCACGGGCAAGCCAATTACCGACAGCAGGGAACAGTATTTTCGTATGCTGCTTGAACCGATTGCAAGAGAGATTGCTCATCAGATTGAGAAAAAGATTGATGAAGGCCTTGAAGGCAATATTGCAACCGTTTCTATTGATGGAGGTTCCGGTTCAGGTAAGACAACCATTGCTCAAGAAGTAGCCAAATATTTGAAACAGGAGCGCGAGCTTGATACGGAGATTATTCCCTTGGACATGTTCTTAAAGAATAGGATTTGGCGCCTGGCGATACAGAAATTGGTAACCGGCAGGCAGCTAAAAGAAGAAGAAAAGATTATTGTTGGAGAATTGGCCGGTGCCATCAAAACAAGGGAAACATATGTAAACGAAGAGGATTTCTTTGATCATGCAGAAATTTTAAATACCCTGCAAAGGATTGGTGAGTTCCGTAAATCAAATGAGGAGCGATTCGAATTGTTCTTTCCAAACGCATATAATCAAATCACTAAAGAAGTCGGGCCTAAGACATTCAATTTGAAGAAGAAAATAGTAATTATTTTTGAGGGGAAATACGCCAATAGGGAAGAATTACAGAATTATTTTGACCTGCGTTACCGCTTACACGACGCCCCTGACCGCACTGAAGCACGTTTCCAGATTCGTTCTCGTAAATTGAGCCCGAATGATGCTGATATGCAGATTGTATTTTATGGGCTATCGCTTGTTCCCTCATATGAAATTTATGATAAAAGAACAGAAGGCGGTATTAACGGTTTTATTGACTTGCGCGGAGAAGAATGGTTTCTAAAAGATAAGCCAAACGGAGGCAGCCTAAAGGTTGATATTACAGGGTATTTATCGGCGATTCAGGAGAAATTCTTTTTATTATTATCGCAAGAAGGGTTTATGGCGAAAGATAAAGAGAATATTGTCTGCATGGTAGCAACTAAACTGCTGGCCATTATTTTATCAAAGAAATTTGGCTTGCCTATCGGAGGCATAGAGCCCAATAGGATAGAGGCCACTCCAGGTTATTACTTTATAAAAGACCAAATGCATGATTATCATTTTTGGATCGCCATATACTTTAACAATGAGCCCGCTTTATATATAGATGCTACTTATTGGCAGTTTAACCCACAATACCGCGAAACGATAATTGCGTCTTCTTATCAATCTACCTTTAAAAAATTTGCTTTAAAAGCAATAAAGGATATATTTAAAGAAAAAGTTGATAAATGGTGCAAAAAGAAGAATACAGCTATGAGTTATGAAGAAGCGTTGGAATATCTTGAAGCGCATAGATTTGACAGCGAATTTTATCATAATGAAAACGAGATTTATTCTGAGTATATGGATTATCTGGGTCATGGAGAGATAAGAAGCGGGAAGTTAATTGATTTTGGCAAAGAGGTAGAAGAGAAAATTAAAAATATCGTTGCTGCTTTGACAGAAATGGCTAGTAGCGGCCATGATTATGGCGTGGCGATGGAAACAAAAGAAACTAAGTCAAATTGTCCGGAATCATTAAAATATAATGTTGCGATCAAATCGAGTACCCTTTATGAGCAATTCCAGCCAGTTAAAATCAAGGTAAGCTTTATTAATGGTTCGCCTAGCCTAGAAATATTAAAAGGAAGTCTAACTGAAGAACAACAAGCGATATTGAAAAATAGATTAAAAGAAATGTTAACCCATCTTCCTCAAGCTCCGCCTGAAGAAGTAATTATCTGGATTACCCCTGAAACTACGGCTGTTGATATTACCAATGTTGGTAAGTGTCGTATTGTTTCAGAGTATGATACGGCTACATGTGAAATTCGTCTTTACCCCATATTTATAGAGACCGATACAGAATTATCCCGCCAATTTAATGTTTCCCCGGATCAAGCCAAGAAGTTCCTTACTACAGCCTTAAGAGATGAATTTGGACATGTCTTAGGATTGAATCAAGAAGAAGGAGATAATGATACGTTAAAATGGCTAGAACAAGATGAAAATAGAGACTATTTAGAAGCAAATATTGCAATTTTAGATAAAAACAACCAAAATGGAGTTTATCCGGTAGAAGATTGGCATGAAAGATTAATAGTAAGGTTGTTAAAACACCTTTACGATAAGATAGAGGTTCTTCGAGAGTGTGAGATGGAAGGTGCTCTATGTAAAATACGCTCATATCTAGCGAGCTTAAAGGAAGAGTTGAAATCTAAAGGCGTAGACCTTGAAAGAAATATTACAATTGATGAGGTAATTGTAGGATTGCGTACAGAGAGAGGTAAAAAGAGGAAGGATACGGAATTAACAAAGAAGGTTAAAGGAGAGTTGTCTGAGATTGTGAATAATAAAGATGAGCCTGTAGGAGTAACTGAGGCAGGTATCAGTCATATGTTCGGCTTAGGCCATAGGACTTCAAATTGCTTTGTATTCAGTCCTTCGGGGAAGCTGATTCTTCAAAGAAGAGTTCATAATAAACTTGAAGCTAAGCGGTTATCGATATTCGGTGGACACGTAAAGTTTGGTTCTTCTTATGAGAAGGCGATCCGTGAAGAACTTTTGGAAGAATTATCTCTAGATGAAATTGAGATGGATTTACAGAATGAGCCTATCCGTATCGGAGAGGAAGGACAATTTATGAACGATGACTTCCAGAATACAGAGTTTCGTTCTCTCTACATTTATATTTTATCTGATGATGAATACCAGCATATTTTATTGAGAAAAGAATATATCGATGCCAAACGCGTTGAATGTGGTACGGTGGAAGAATTTGAAGCTTGGATAGATGCCGAACAGAAAGCAAAGTCTGGTTATGGAGAAGTATGGGGGTATCACATTTTTGATCTTTTAGAAATCGTCAACAGCCAAGACGTAGCTATCAGGGAAAAGTATGGCTTTGGGGAAATAGAGGAGCGGGTTTCATTTACAGGGGATCTTTTGCGACCACTAGTATCAGGAACAGCAGCGATAAGGAAAGATAGCCCTGAGATTCATCCTATGCAAAGAATAGAATACGTTCTGGAAGGAGCATTGGAGAATACTCCTTTCTATGGGGTTTATTTACAGGAAAGAAATCTCAGATTGGCTTTGCGAGATTCTAGAAAATATTATGATACCGTGGCAGTGGTACTTAAAAGAGAGCATGCTACTTATATGGAAAAGTATCTAAGAGAAGCCAGAGGTTATGTCATGCCAGCTGATTCTCAGATAATGATTTTAGATTTTTGTCAGCATAATTTACAGAAGGATATCTTTAACAATCACAAAGGTCCCTTGGTGCTTATTTGTATCATTGATGAGGAGATTGAAGAGGTGCTTTCCGCAGTAATTGAGACTCTCTGCAAGCTACAAAATACCGGTTGTATCTTTGACCAGAATAACCTCGCGATGATAGTTTGTGGCGGAAAAGGTACGCGGAACTATCCACTTACCGCAGTAGATGGTTTAGGTAATAAAGGTTTAATGAGAGGCATTAACGGCGAACCAAGCATCTATCAAACTTTGCGCCAAGCAATGCAGTTTTATCAGCAGAATACCACGGGCGTTACAGTATTTGAAGTGGATAAGGTTTTCTCTATTTGCCGTGCACTGCCAAAGCTTGATGAAAAAGATGTGCAGATTTTTGGCAACATTATGCCACTAAGCTGGCCTTTTATGGACCGCCATCCTAAAGTAGAAGTAGATAGCAAATCCAATTTAGTTAGACTGATGCGTGAGGGCGGCACCGAGGAGGCAGAATTCTTGAGAGGCAAGAAAGAAGCAATGGTGAGTACTCTCTTGGCCATGTATTTTTCAAAAAGAGCAATAAATACTCTTTTTGAAAAAAATCTTGACCTCAAGGGGAACCTAGTACATAAGGCCTTAAGAAGACACAGAGAATTCTTGCTTAAGAAAGAAGAGTTCCCAGGGATTGTTTTTGGTTTTATTGATACAGGAAGGGATACATTCTATCTTCATGTTGGGTATAACTTTGGATTCCGTGATGGGCTCAAGCTATTGTTTTGTGATTTGGCTTTTCGTGAGTTAATGAATGTAAGAATTGATAGTAGGACAGGGGCCATAATTGGTTCGGATGCGAAGCTAGCAAAGGATGTGATAGTCGGCCCAGGGGCAGTAATCTTGGGCAGAACCGAGCTTGAAAGGGGAAGAGTGGCTTCTGGCGCTCTTGTTATGGATTCGCGTGTCAGACAAATTGAAGCGGAACCGGACAGCTGGACAATCGCAGTTGAAGAAAAAAGTGACCTAGTAGTTTATGTAAGACGCGGAGAAATACTAAGCGATGCGAGGATTAAAGAGGAAGGGCGGTATAGAAAAGAGAGGATTGTTTTAGCGCTATTTAAAGACCAGAAGGAGGTATGGGATGAACCCTTGCCCGGAATAAATAAATCGCGAGGATATGTCTCTGAACACTTAGATTATGAAGCAATATATGCATTTATGACAGGAAGAATGCATGAAGGTTCTGCCTCTGAGGTAACATCGGAAATACCTTACAGCATGTTACGCAAATTTTATAGGTTCAAACACATTGCTTTTATTAAGATTCTATTCGGTGGAGGTAGTTCTAAGATAGAAGAGTCTCCCATGCTTATCATTGCCGATGCTAACAGGTATGTATTGAGATGCCTGAATGACGAGCAGATAGCTCAGCACATTATTTCTTACCAGATAAAACTGAAAGAAGAAGGAATCCCCGTGTCAGCGATAATTAAGACTCAGGAAGGCAAGTATTATTTTACCGATTCGGGAAGAATATATTATTTAGAAGAATATCTTCATGAAGGTAGGGAAGTTAAATATGAAGAATTAACCGAAAAGCATTATGCTGGCATGGGGCGTATGGCAGCTCGAATACAGAACGCAACTGAAGATTTTCAGCCTGAGGGGAGGAATATCTGTAAGTTGCGGGAGGAAATAGGAGAACACATTACCGAATTTCATAGAAGAGAACAAGAACTTATGCAAAAACAGGCTCAGGGTCAAGCTTTAAGTGAAGCAGAGAGAGTATTTCTGGAAATCTACTCTCTCTTAGTAGAGCAGATAGAATTGTTTAAACAGAGTTACCGGCAATTCCTTGATTATGAGTATCCTAATATTGCAATACACGGAGATTTGGCATACACAAATCTTAGGTTTGACCAAGATGGCAATGTCGTTGGCGTTTTCGACCTTGCAAGGGCACATAAGACTAAGAGGATAGTTGAATTAAACCAGATTATATTCGGACGAATGGGAATTGGCATGGTATCTTTCAATAAGTATTATTTCCTCAGCGCACTTGAATCTTATCAAAAAGAAATTAATCATAAGCTCACTACGCAGGAGATCCTTGCCATTTTGGATGTTTTTCGTTCCCGTTTCATAGAAGACTTACGCAATAGTCTTGTTAACAGAGAGCATAGATATTATGTGTCACCCGAGATTGATCATTACCGAAAACGTTTAGAGGATGTGAAAGCGGTAATTGAAAATTTTAAGCGTTTTATAAAATACGCACAGGGATTGGCAGGAATATTGATTAGTATTCAGAAAGAGGTTCAAAAAGGTGCTGATGAACAAAAGCTCATCCAGGGAAGAATCTTTGAGGCTTGGTTATCTCAAGGTCATTTACCGTTTCTTACTGTCTCCTATCAGAGTTTAAATAAACGCACTAAGTCCTTATTATTAATACATCTTGCAGAATTGTTCTATTATGAGCCAGATAGTGATATAGCTGAATTATGCATAAGAGCGCTTGCCCAAAAGTCGCAGATTGCTTGGAGAGGAATCATAACAAAGAAAGGGAAAATGAATATCCTTGCGTCTGTTGCGGTATTGCGTGAACTAATGTTAAATCCCATTTTGACGAACAAAGCTGTATATGAACGTCTTTTTAGGAATTACGGTCTTACCTCGAACAATGTTGAGCAGATGGAACTAACCAGCTTTATAAGAAGCCAAGTTGTCTTACAAGATTTGTTGCTTTGGAAATCCCGCAGACCACGAATGGTTTCAGTCTTGAAGAAGATAACCAATAATGCGAAAAAGATTGAAAACATCCTCGATCACAAATTTACACCGTTAACTGGTGAGATACACACTGGGATAACGTGCGGGAAAATAAGATGTAGATTCTGTTATAATGCTATTTGCACCGAAGACGGAACCGGAACTATGCTTGAGCCCGTGGATTACGTTGGTAAAGACAATGCTTTAAACAGGGAAGAGATAAAGGCTCTTGTCGATGATTATTTAGCTTCTGGAATTCAGGAGATATACGTCTCAGGAGGAAAGGAGCCTTGGTATTCAAAGCACACTATTGGACTCATTCGGTATATAAGAGAAAAGAGTAATTCAGTAGTAATAAGCATGCTTACTATAGGCTTGGCACTCAAGAGAGAAGAAGTAAGGGAGGCAGCAGTTGAGTGTATGGATATTGTTAGGATTAGTTTAGACGCAGGCAGTCCTGAGGTTTACGATTATATCAAAGGGCTTTCAAATAAAATCGTCGAAGGCAATAATTCGGGGACATTCGAAGAAGTGAGAGATGGCATACAAAGAACATTAGAGTTACGTAATGCTTACAGGCGTGAAAGGAAACCGACAAGATTAAGGGTTGGTATGAGTTTTCTCTGTCATGAGGACAATTATGAGCAGCTTGAGAAATTCTTAAAACTGGCACAGGAGTGGGGGGTAGATTTTGTTGAAATTAAAGGTTTGCTCGCTAATCCAAAGAGTGAAAAAATAGAAGGTTTTATGGATTATGCCTGCAGCATGTATGACCGTGTCTTGATGGGGGAATTTGAAGGGCTTGATGTGTACTTTCATGAGATTTTCTTTAGAAACACTGGGAGGAGATACGGATTTGATGAGGAATTAAGAAAGTCCACTGGAGATATCGTTGGCAAATGTTTTCTTGCGCTAGCAGGATTAAGGACTATTGCGGTAGTCCCCAACGGTCGCGTTTTTGTTTGTGTGAATAGCGGTCAACCTGGTTATGACAGTAGGCATGGTGCAGAGTGGGATAAATTTCGATTAGGGCTCTATAAGGGAGGCGTAAAGATTAGTGATCTAGTCGAGCAACATAAACAAACAAGCGCGATGATAAAGCCGGGAGAATGTGAACAAGGAACGACTACAGACGAGATGATCAATCAGATTCTGTGGAAACTGCATTTGGATAAACAAGCTGGTTTTTCACTTGAGAACCAGCCAGTAGTACCTGATCCCGATAAACTATATTACGACGGAAGGGCAATATACCATAAATGCTTAGGTTGTAATGAGATTGAAGAAAGTCAACTCAAAGATAGACTTTTATCTGTTGATGAATTTATGTTGCAGCTTCCCGGAGTCTCGGAATCCGCACAAAATATCATTCCGTATGTTAACTCCAGATTACCCAAGGAGGTACGAGAAGCGCTTAACGATGAAAACGTTGGGGTTGAGATTTGTTTGGGTGAAACAAGTAAAGTAAATAAGTATCTTAAAATCTTGGCAAGAGATGGCAGTCGAATAATAAAGAGTATTTCTGTTTCTAATTTTTACTCTCCAACTGCAGAGACCTATTATAAAGTTGAAGATAGTGATGGTAGAATTCGGATTATGATTTCTTCAGTAAAGGGGAAAACCCGAGCATTGAGGTTTTTAGCGATATTGCACTATTTAAACATAAGTAGACAAAGAATCACAATCAGAGATTTTGAGACGGATTGGATTTCGGTATATAAGAAAGAGGTATCGCCATATTTTAAAAACAATATTCGTATTGCCGTTGTTGTTTTGAATCCCGAAAACATTGCCCGTAGTATAAAAAATCTTTGTTCAGATACGCAATGCCAAGATGTACACACCAAGAACTTACATTTCGTTATGATGAAAATTAAAAATGATCAATTGGTATTATTTGATTTACTTGATCTTTATGGTTCTCAAATAAGAGCATTGCTTCAGTGGATACTTTTACCGGCACATTCCTGCGGTCTATCAGCGAAGGAGGTTTTACTGTTAGGAGAATGCGGAGGGATTGGTGCGGATGTAAAACTTGGAGATATTGTATTGCCAAATGCTGTATGGACAGCCGAGAGTTCTGTTGAACCTATCATAAATAGTATACCCTTAGTTGAAATATCCAAATTATTAAAAGGCAAATCATCCAGAATTCATACTGGTTTGGTTGAAACTATTCCAGCCATCATGCTAGAAAGTAAAAGCAAAGTGGAAGAGGATAGAAAAAGAGGGATCTTAGCTCTAGAACTAGAGCTTGCTTATGTTGCCGAAGTGTGTAGGTTATTTGGTGATGTAAAAGTGGGGGCGTTACTTAAGGTTGTGGATTTACCTGGTCAGAAACACCAATGCTTGGGAGAATTAGGGATGAATGATTCTTGTGCTAAGGGAAATATCTCAGATGATTTAATATCACTTTTGATTATAAACTCTATAATAAAGTCTTCTGTAGGGAAACAGAGTCGGGTTTCATTTCCTTTGCAATCCCCTGCAATGACCGAATCTTATTTAAAGGCTAATAAGTGTAATTATTCTGTCGCTATTAAACCACTGTCTCAATGCGAGCAATTCCAACCCGCTAGAGTGAGAGTAAATTTTATTAATGGCAAGGCAAAAATAAAAGAAGTATTGCAAGGTAGTCTAAACTTAGAACAGAAACAATTAACAGAAAAGAGGTTGGATTTGATGCTTCCGCAGCTTCCTCATGCTCCGCCTGAAGAAGTAATTATCTGGATTACCCCCGAGACTACAACAGTTGATATTGCCGATGTTGGTAGGTATCGTATTATTTCCGAGTACGATACAGCTACTTGCGAAATCCGTCTTTACCCCATATTTATAGAAGTCGATACAGAATTATCCCGTCTTTTTAATGCCACTTTAAACCAAGCTCAGAAATTCCTCACTACTGCCTTAAGAGATGAAGTTGGACATGCCTTAGGATTAAATCAAGAAGAAGGAGATAAGGATACGTTAAAATGGCTAGAACAAGAAGAGAATAGAGACTATTTAGAAGCAAATATTGCAATTTTAGATAGGAACAACCAAAATGGAGTTTATCAAGTTGGTGGATTTCTTTTCGGAGCGGTGGTGGCGACAAATTTGCAGGTCAATATTGATTTCTTGAAAACAAGTAAGCCGCATATCAGGAAAAATATACTTACTCCTGAAGAAATAACCGAAAACCTTGATTTATCTTCAAATATATTATGGTCGCTGATTAAAGATAATGCTGCCGCCAGAGAAGAATTTAAGAGAAGATGCGTAATGCTTTCTGAAAATAAGCTTTTGGAGACATTAAATAAGAAAATAAGAGAACTTGATGAAAATGGCGAGATAAAAATACGCTACAGGGATTTCAATAAGATTGACATTGTTTTATTTGGAGATTGGCTATGGAGGCCGGCAAACGACAAATCCAACGATTTAGATATTCTTGTTATTTTTAAAGGAGAAGGCGTTGCCAGAGGAATTTTGACGGGCTCTCCGGAAATTCCAGCTATCGCGGTAAACTTCATCAATATAGAGGAACTAAAAAAGAGAGATTCTGCGGTAAAGAATCTTGGCCGGTTACTTTTGGGGAGCGGCGTGGTTATCGCAGGCGGAGATTTTGTGTCAGAGATTAGATTTAATGATTATCAGGCAGCAGATATTTTAGATTGGGCCAAGGGATTGGTGGATGCGGGTGTAATAGAACTTGCTTTGGGAAGCTTAGGCGAGCCGCGCAGGGAATGGAAGAGGTATTGGGACGCTTTAATATATATTGAACATCTCTTACCCGAAACGCTAAAGGAGAAGTTAAGAATATTCTTGGAGGAGTATCTTAGTAAGCAGCAGGATGGGCAAGCAAAGGCAAATTTATCCGGGGAAAGCATGTTTAAAGATTTCTTTACAAGGTATTATCTTGGCAAGCTCAACATTCTTCCTTGGAAGCTGCCAAATAGCTCCCGCTTTATAGATAATTTCTCCTGTTTAATCAGCGATTTTGTCAACGAATTATCCAGGCAATGCGCCAAGTTGGAAGTAAAGAAATTCCCGGACGGAGAGCTATATTTGAGGATAGAAAACCAGGATATTATTAAGGGCGCAGATATAGTTGTAAATCATAGTTTTGATACTCCCGAAGATTTAGTAAAAGCGGTTTTAATTGCGGATATCCTGCGTATGCATGAAGCAGCCAGCATCAAGCTTGTTTTGGATAAGCCATATAATACCGATAGTAGCTTATTTGATTTAATAAGCTGTTTTTATGACCGCATAGTTTACCGGAACGCAAGGGATGTGAGCTTACCGAAGCTCAGTAAATTGGACTATACACGGGCAAAGCAATTACCAGTTTGGATACACAATGTGCTTTTCCAGCACTCAAGATTACACGATGACGCAAGGGCAGCTGCAGAAGTAATAAATGCCAAGCACCAAAGAATAAGGATTATCAAGTATCAAAGAAATCCGTTTAACTGGGAAATAAGGATCCCTAAAGACCTGGAAGGCAAAAATGTGGTTTTAGTCCATAGTACGGAAAACAGCGTTGATATAGTTGAATTATGGCTCATTCTTACTGCTTTGCGCAGAAGCGGCATAGGCGTAATCTGTTTGATTAATAGCTTCGAAGGTTATTCAAGGCAAGATAAAGTTTTTAATCCGGGCGAAGGCGTCAGCGCTTTGACAATGCTTAAGGCAATTGATTCTTTTGCAGACAATCACATGGTCTTAAATGTCCATTATGGAAATGCAAGCGGGTGGGTGGAAAAATCAGGGCATAAGCTTTATAACCTGAATGCTTTCGTTCAGGTTGCGGAGAAATTATTTGATGAAGTTGCCAAACGGGCAGGAAAAAGGAATATTGCAGCGGAACTCAAGAATCATCCGGTATTTCTAATAGCTCCTGATGATGGGGCTTTTAAGTATATCCATGAGGCTGCGGATGTGTTAAGCAGCTACATACAAGAGGAATACGGAGTGCATACTATTGTGCGTTCCGGCTATATGGATAAAAAGAGAGTCAGCTCGACAGAAGTAAGATATCAGGGCAAATTATTGAATGCCGAAGGTAAAGTTATCAGTGATGCCAGCCAAATTAAAGATTCCTGGGCATTTGTTATTGATGACGAAACCTCCCACGGCTCTACTTTATTATCTGCGACTTACTGCTTGGTTAGAAAATTGGGTGTTTCCTGGAAGAGGATTTTCTGCGGGGTAGTCCACGGTAAGCTTGTCCGCGGCCTGGAGCCGTTTAATACAGGATGGGAAAAGCAAGGCCTTAAGAACGTCTTAGAGCCGAAGCCGGAATTTATAAATGAAGAAATTGGGCTGATGCCTCCGCAGTTAATCGTTTCTACGGCGAGCGTAAATTTATTCAGGGGTTTTCCTGAAAAACGCAAGGTTCCTATAAGTAGGATTATAGCTCATGCCGTTAAGCATATTATAGGTAAGGGCGAGAAAGATTGCGGCGCGGTGGTGGTGACGAAGACTGAAAGTTTATTTGTACCTCAAGAGAATGTACTGGATAAATCTCAAACAGTCTCTTTAGAGGAATTTATTTCTTCGGATACTGAAATGTTTGAATATTCTATAAGGATTAATAAGAGGATCGAAAGCATCAGTCATCGTATAGGCGCTCTTGTTGGAGAGAATGAGGAAGCTGGGCAGTTAGTGAAATATCTTCAAGATGGGATTGAAGTAATCTATCGGTGGATTCCAATGCAGATGTTCAAGAGTTATTATACAGAAAAAACTGCAGTTCCGGGGCATGCCTTATCGCATGCTCTGGACGTTTTGGAACGCAGCTTAGATATTATTGATAACGAGCAAAAGGATATACAAAAAACAGTTAATTTTAAACTTTTAATTACAGCTGTTTTAATGCACGATTTAAGCTGTATTGTTAGTAGACAGTATCATGTTGAGAAATCGGCACTTTGGCTACAAGCTATTTTAGACAGGGATGGCAAGTTGAGCAAAGAAGACATTGTATCAATAGTTGAGATAGCAAAAGGCCACGAAAAAATTCAGAACGGTGGGATAAGAGAAGAGCATAAGAAGTTTATTGAGTCAAGGATACTCCATGATGCGGATATGCTCTGTGCTACATTTGATTTAGAGAGAATTTATGAAACATGGGTTAGGTGGTCGGAAGATGAAACCAGTAAACAAGGAGTAAAGATCAACAAATTTTATAATTCCCAGCTTTCGTTAGACGATAGAATTGAAGCGTTGCGACAGGGCTATCATTATTCTAAAACTGACGGGGTAACCAATATCGTTCTGCAGGGCGGGGTTCGCAGGGATCCTAAGTTCTATTTAACCAAAGGGGGGAAAGAAATTGTAAGAAGGGCAGGAAAAGGCTTAACGCCACTCTTGAATTTTATCGATACCAAGCGGGAGCATTTGAAATCATTCTCCTCTTATCTTTTAACTGATGGTCAGGTAGATGAAATAAAAAATATCATAAAAGAACTCTATGTTGCTCTATTTGAGACGGAAGAAAATGTCGCAATTTCTAAAGGCAATCCTCAAAATAAGCCTATTATTTTGCCATCCATTAATCCCCTCGCCGTAAGTTTCGTAGCCGCGGTTTTCTTTGCCTACCCAATTCTTGCCGCATTAGCTTTAGTTGTTTTAGGGGTAATAGCCATTACAAAGATTCGGGAACCTAACCACAAGGAGGTGGTAAGATGCATACCTACAATGAACTTGAGTTCACAAGGGTTATGCCCAGGCGTGACGGCATCTTCGCATATGCAAAGTTTCCGCAGTGGTGGTCTGAATACCATTTTCTTATTGAGCCGAACGGCACTATTAAAGGCCAGACGGATTCTGGCGAATGGCTTGAGCTCAGCCAGGACTTTAGTTTCTTCGTCAGCCAGAAAGTTAGGAGCATCCTTAAGGACGAATCGGGGCGCATTTACGCTTAATGGTAAGTGCGCCTTACCGATTTTATTTTTACCCTTTAAGAAAGCGGTTTCTTTAATAAAAATAAATCTTGGGCTGCGGGCACAACCGGAAGCGATATACCTCTCCGTGGCTGGTGGGGATCGTTCTTCGGCCGCAGCCCATTTAAATCAAACAGGCAAAATGGATGCGCGCAGCTGGCTGATTTACAAGAATCACATTGACGGCATCTTTGAGCCGCGGAAAAAGAACCAGAAGATGAATCCATTTGTTGTAAACCTCACCGGGCCGGTAGATAACGCCACAAAGAAAGAAGAGCCGAAGCTCGATATTACAGACATCGGCACCGTGGGAACGCATAATATCGGCTGGCGCGAAAAGCATACCAGGTATAGGCTGGAACACAGCATTGATCTCTCTAAGGGGTATGTGGTGCTCTCCTTGGAAGACGGTAAATTCACAATTCATAAAAGTGAAAACGCCTCTTCAATAGATACCGAATTAATGTCTAAGGTAGTGGCTGTCAGCAATAGCAGCCGTATGAAAAAGTTCATTGATTCTAATATAGGCGATTTGGCTAATCTTACGATATACCTTCTTGACCCTTCTGAGAGGACAAAGCTTGAACTACACCCTCATCTTTTAACTGTCCAGGGCAAAAATTTTGAAATTGCCACCTCCGGGACCAGTCTCGGCAAGCAGCAGGCGGTCTATATTACAAGAGCAGCCTTTATTGACCTTGAAAAGAACCTCCTTATATCAATCCTGATGATTCAGATTGAGCTCGCAATTGCCCGGTATAAACTCTGGCATCAAGGAAAGCCATTTTCGTTCGGGAACATCAATAGCAAAAAAGTAAGCGATATACTGCTAAAGGTAAGGGAAGATAAGCTTATTAAAAAAGAAATAAAGGCATCTTTGCGTTATGATATTGAGCTTGAAAAGAAATTTTCCTTAGATATGGATGCCTGCGATAAGGTTGAGAGGTTTTTAAGGATCCTGGCAAACAGGCTGCCAAATTTTGCGCCTGCAATTACCAGCTTAGAAAGATTTACCGAATTTATGCAGGCAATTAAAGAATTTGATTATTTCACTGCAGTGGAAATCTGGGGCTTAATGACATATGAACTCAGGGAATTGATGAGTCCCCGCAAAGACGTACCTAAAGAGTATTTCAGCGCTGCGGGGACACGGGCTTTCTTAAGCAGGGTGCAGAAAATTAACAGCGTATTGAATGACTATATATTCGAACACGGCATTTACAGCCAGGGAGGGGAAGAATACGGAAAAGCTGTAGGCATTGTTAGGGTTGTAGATGACCCGGCTAAAGTTGAAGAATCATTAAACAACGCGGAAGGGAATGAAATTTGGGTCTTGCCGTATTTGCCGGTCAGCCGCGAAGAGATCCCCGGAGTTGCCTGTATTATCAGCGTCGCCGGAAACCAGCACGCGATAGATGCGGCCAAGGAGCAGTGTATTCCTCTGGCAGTTATCCCCAATGCGGTTGAATTGTTGCGTTGTTTTGATAATTATGCTTGTATGCTGAGAGTAGAAACCGATAAAGACATCAGGTTCAGGCTGGCATTTTGTGATGAGACAGGCCTTCCCAGGGAAAGGCGGGTAAAAAGCATCAAGGTCCCGCTGGCAAAAATCGGCAACAGGCGTATTTTCTGGTTGAAAGAGATTGACCGGCATTTTGTTTATTATGTCGGTTCAAAAGCGGTAAATCTTGGGGATATGATAAACGCAGGCGTCAACATCCCTGAAGGGTTTGTCCTGGCTTTCAATTTCTGGCAGAAATTCAGCGAATATGGCGGGCTGGACGGGAAAATCGCTTCAATCAGGGCAAAGATTATTATACAGGATGGCAAGGTGCTTAACAGCCAGGAAGAATTAAAAGGCCTGTTGCAGGGAATAAAAGATTTGATCATCAATGCAGAATTTCCGGAAGAGCTGAAACAGGAATTATTTTCTTATATCGGCATGTTGCGTAAAATTTACGGCCATGTCGGGTTCTATATCCGTTCGAGCTTGAATTTTGAAGACCTTACAGAGAAAACTACCGCAGGCTATTATGATTCTTATCCGGACGATACATTTAAAGATACATCCAGTGACGAAAACATCCTTACCGCAATTAAAAAGGTGTTTGCTTCCAAGTGGAACGAAAGGGCCTTTAATGCACGGGCATTAAATACGCTTTCATTCCCGGGGAAAGTAGTAAAAAAGAAAGAAGAGGGGCAGGAGGAAGAAAAAATTGATGTAGATAAAGAAGTTATGCCTGCGGTGATTATTCAGGTCCCGGCAAAAGCTGAATTTGCCGGCACGATGTATACTGCCAGCCCTTATTCCTACAGTTTTAACGAAATTTGTATCAAGGCAAGCTTTGGACAGGGCCAGGCAGTAGTGGGTTCTTCGGGAAAGGCCGCGGAAGTTATCGTCAATAAGATAACAGGGGAAAGAAAAACCATCTCTTCCCATTCGTTGGCAGACATCGAATATCAATTTGCAGACGGGGCTATGCAGGCATCATTTGTCAGTCCTGAAAGAAGAAGCAGGGCAATTTTTACAGCTGAATTGGTAAAGAGATTGAAAGAATTAGGAGAGAAAATTGAAGGAATGTTTGATTTCCGGCCGCAGGATATTGAGTGGGTTTATGGAAAGGATGGCCAGATCTGGGTGGTGCAGTCAAGGCCGATGAAAACCGAGAAGCTGCCTACAGAAAAGTCCTTTGACGATGAATTATTAGGCAAACTTTCAAACGTAGATGAAGAGGCAATGATAAAACTGATGCGCGCAAGGCAGAGCCTGGATGTCCAGTCATTGCTTGAGGGGCTGCATATGGATAAGCCGACAACCGATGACAGAATTATTGGCGAAAGGACTATTGCAGCAAGGTATCTGGGAGCTTTAGCGGAGAATATTTTTGCTTTAGAAAAAATTACCATAAACGATATTAAGAATGTCATCGAATTCCTGAAAAGAAAATACGGCTCTGCAATAGAGTTAGTGCTTCCGAGCTACCCGCCTGCCTTATTAGATTTGTTGCAGCAGGTAGAATTTTTCACTCATGACGCAGGTACAAAGGCAGCAAT
>VGKM01000007.1 GCA_016867005.1 Candidatus Omnitrophota bacterium
GCAGAGATAGCAAATATGTATATAAAAGCTGACAAGAAAGATAAGGCGTCTGAAATTTTATCCGAATCTTTGGAGATAGCTAATAAAATCCCGTTAGCTTTTGAGAAAGCCACAGCTTTAGAAAATATAGCCTTTTTGTATGTGAAAATCGATAAAGATATGGCCAGAAAAATTATTTCTGACTCACTTGCAATCGCAAACACAATCTCAATTAGTATGAATTGTGCCCAAATAAGTGGCTATGTGATGAGAGCAGATACCTTGGCAAAGATAGGACGTAAGTATATGGAAATGGGAGAACAAGGGAAGGCATGTATGGTATTAGCAGAGGCTTTTCAACTGTCCCAGATACCACAGGGTTCAAGGAGCACATTTGTTGTTTTCTCTACGGTAGACACATTAATTGAATTAGCTGAAAAATTCGCAGAGAATGGAAAGAAGATAGATGAGAATACAGAAGCAGCATTGCAGGAAATTAAAAAAGCTCTTCCAAAATGATGAGGCAAAAATATAAACCTGGAAGCGGTACAGTTTTAGGGGAACCCTCAAAACGCTCTTTACTATCTTAACAATTTGTCCACTAAAGAGGAGAAGGCCATGAACTCACGGTATCCAAATAATAAGCAGTTTGGATGGAGCAACAATTATATGATTATTATTAGAAAAATTTTTTTGTTGATCTTAATCATATTGGTATCTGGATGTGCTGGGTGGATAGCAACCTTTCATTATCATACAGCAGAAGAAGTAGCAAAGAAGAATAGGAAGAGTTTGTTATTAATTTCAGGGGGGATGAAAAAAGAAAAGGTTTTAAGTATTATGGGCACAGGAAGCGTTGCCTTAAGGTTTGAAGGATATTATTCAATACCTAATCCATATAAAATAGAGAATATGGAGGCGGTCGATGGTCAAGTTTATGAAATAATATACTACTTTACTTATCAAGCAGACGATCATGATAGTGTCGATTTAGAAAAAGAATGTACGCCCTTAATTTTTAAGAACGATATTCTTATAGACTGGGGTAAAACTGCTTTAGAGGACTTGATAAAAGGAAGGCGGTAGATTGAGGAAAATTTATATTATTTTACCTGTATTGATGTAAAGAGACGATCTAAGTAGGTTTTTGTTACCTATCCCATACTATTAACTAACCCTATAAGTTATCGGCTGTTTCAGAAAAGATGCCTTTATTTTTATCTATTTTTTTGCGGTTCTCACGTATTACACGTGAGAGGCTCGGCATGCCGCACCGCCGAGTTTTTTTATTGTTGATTGCGGCATGGCGGACGAGCACAGGGAGATTTTAGGAACTATAAACGAGGACGCTGGGGCTGGCGGCGCCGCCGCCCGCCGCCAGCCCCAAGCCGAGCCGAACACGCATTGCACTAGCTGGAAGGCCGCTGGCCTAAGCGGCCGCCAAGCGAAGGCCTTGCCCCAGCAAGGCCGAAGCGGATGAATGGGAGATACGGGAGCGCCGGCCAAGGCGCGGTGCACTATTTCGTTGACTTGTGGTTATTGTTGTAGTAATCTTGGATTGAGTAAGTTAATTGACAAATAGCCTTTTGGGTATTCCTTAGACGAAGGGCACTGTATTGTAAGGTTGACCCTAAAGGCTCTTCCCCTAGGGGAAGAGCCGAAATTCTGTGGGGCAAACTTAAATAAAGGTGAACTTCATCTCTGGAGTTCACCTTTATTTTTTGGATAACTTCCAAAAGAGCCCGCTTTTTCTCCTGCCTGTCTAATCTAGCAAAAGTTTCTACTACCTGCTTTAAATATTGAGAAACTTTTTCTGAAGACAAGCCAAAGTGTAACCTCTTTTTTAATTCCTCTTCTATT
The DNA here is from genome assembly GCA_016867005.1 of Candidatus Omnitrophota bacterium. Taxonomy (GTDB): domain Bacteria; phylum Omnitrophota; class Gorgyraeia; order Gygaellales; family Profunditerraquicolaceae; genus VGKM01. Next base: position 1,840 of record VGKM01000007.1, read on the forward strand.
TGCCAGCGGCTGTGGGTCAGATCGTTTAAATGTAACTCTATTTTCTCAAATTTCTCATTAAGAACATTTAAGGTATAAGGTTTTGCCTCTTTATTGCTCATCCATCTAAGTAGTCCGTCTTTTTCTTTGGTAAGCGAGCTTATTTTACCGGTAACCTTTTCTTGTTCGCGCTTGAGACTGGGCAAAACCTTAGTATTTTCTTTCTTTAGGTTAGCAATGATAGCTTGTAATCTGGGTTTATCATCCGCAATCTGCTTTAGCTGACTAATAACGCTATTTTCCAGAACATCTGTCCTTAAAATTTCGGTCTTGCAGTCTTTATAGGTAAGCCTCCTTGCGCAAACATAATATTTGTATTTATCTTTTGGCGGTCCGCCATAGGTTACATGCATCGGTGACCCACAGCCGCAGAAGATAAAACCTGTAAAGAGGTTGGGGCTCACAAACGAGCGAGTTTTTGCTTTTCTTGTAGGGAAAATTTCTTTGATTTTATTAAAGACCTCTTCTCTGATTATAGGTTTGTGAGCCCCGGTTACTCTCTCGCCGCCCCTAACATTTACGCCTATATAAGCGGGGTTTGTAAGTATATGATACACGACGGTAAATCTCCATTTGTTACCTCTTCTTGTTTTTATGTTGAGGTCATTTAGGTATCGCGCAATATTCACCACTCCATAATTTTTATTTAGGTAGAGGTCAAACATTAGCCGCACAACCTTAGCCTCTTTCTCTGCAATTTGAAGCCTGCCATCTTTTAGCGTATAACCGAACGGCGCAACCCCGCTTGGCCAGAGCCCTAACTTTAGTCGTTTCTCAAGGCCAAGTGCGGTGCGTTGCGCAATAAGTTCGCGTTCATATTGCGCAAATGAGCCAAACTGATGGAACATTAGGCGGCCTTCTGGCGTGGTTGTATCTATAAGTTCAGTTATGGACTTGAAGCCTGCGCCGTTATTGGCTAATTCCTCAACGATTTCAATTAAGTCTTTAAGGTTGCGCGAGAGGCGATCTATCCTATAAACAAGCACGGCTTCAAATTGCTTAGCTGCGGCGTCGTCCAGCATTTTTTGCAATGCTGGCCGTCGCCGGTTACTCGCAGTATAGCCGTCATCACAATAGACCTCTGAATAAATCCATCCCTTGTTCTTTATATACTCAACAATTTTATCGGTTTGGGCGGCGAGAGAGTAACCTTCTTTGGCTTGTTCTTCAGTAGAAACCCGAATATATACGGCGCACTTCATAGCAACCTCCTATGTAGTGCCTTTCGGGTTTCCGCTAGATTAGACAGGCAGGAGAAAAAGCGGGCTCTTTTGGAAGTTATCCAAAAAATAAAGGTGAACTCCAGAGATGAAGTTCACCTTTATTTAAGTTTGCCCCACAGAATTTCGGCTCTTCCCCTAGGGGAAGAGCCTTTAGGGTCAACCTTACAATACAGTGCCGAGGAGAAGAATCGAACTTCCCACGCCGGCCTTTTCAGGGCCGCGCTCTACCACTGAGCTACCTCGGCGAAATCTTTTATTCAGAAGAAACGATTTTACCATAAAGAACTGAAAATACAAGCGGGATTTTGAGAAAAATTACCTCGCATCCTCCATCACCTTAACGAATATATCCTGCGCTAATGCCAAATTCGGGAAATGGAACCTGCGGCTTGAGACCCTTACCCTGTTAGCGGTCTGCGTCAGGCGCGAAACACTGATCCAGACCAGGCTTGAATCACGCGCGATAAATTCTATCCGCCCCTTGTCATAATCATCTTTCTTTATTGTGCCGCGCAACCTTGCTATCTCAAGCGCTGAATTCCAGATGGCGTCAAACGGCTTATCAGTATCCCCCTGTATAGTATCCTTGCTGACGGCATACCCCCCTACTGCGCCTACTGCGCCGCCGACAATTAAAGGCACACAACCGGCTAAATTGAGGGAAAGAAATACGGCGCAAAACAAGGAGAAAATAACTTTCTTCATTTAAACTCCTTTTTTGAAAAAACTTTAAGGAAGCAAAATCCGACTAACAATAGGATAAAACCCCAGGACAACAGGAGGAATATCCACCCGCCCGGCATCATGATATTTTTTCCTCAAGCATTCTTTTCCTCTTCCATGCGATTTTAACTAAAATAGCCAGGGTCAAAAGCACCAAAGCAAGCCCGATCCTGGTAAACAAAATATATGGCCTGTCGGAAGAAGAAACGTTTTTCATAAATATTACCGGCAGCCACTCCTGCCAAAGCCACATTCCGAGTATTAAAAACAAAAAAAGCGGGGTAATATATTTTATAATGAATTTGTAGGCCTTGGGCACGCGCATATCAGCGCCTTTATGTATCTCATCCCATGCCTTCTCCATGCCAAAAACCCAGGCAAAAAGTATAGTTTCAATTGTAGCGAATAAAACAAGAAAGAATGTCCCGCCCCAGAAATCCAGTTCATCTACGACGCCGTTTTTCAGGAAAAACACCGCTGCATGGCAAAACAAAAAAGACACTGCGCCGAAAATAAATACCGCTTTTTTCCGGGAAATATCAAACTCATCCTCTAAAAATGCGACTGCCGGCTGGGCGAGGGAAACCGAAGATGTAATGCCTGCCAGAAAAAGAAGAAAAAACCAGGCAAAACCAAAAAATGCCGCCATAGGCAGCTTATTCAGGACTAAAGGCATCGTAACAAAACCTAAATTAAACACTCCTGACCGGGCAATTGACTGAATGTCAACCGGCCCGAAGAATACAAACGCTGCGGGAATGATAATGCTGCCTCCTAAGATAATCTCTGCAAATTCATTGGTGCCGGCGGCAGTAAGCCCGGAAAGCACTACGTCATTGCCCTTGGAAAGATAGCTTGCATATGTAAGGATAACCCCGATACCGACGCTGAGAGTGAAAAATATCTGCCCTGCTGCCTCAAGCCATACCCTTGCAGATTTCAATGCGGAAAAATCAGGGTTCCACAAAAAACCGAAACCATTAGCGATGTTCCATGCAGGCCTTGCAGGATCCGGCGTACCCAAAGTTATTACCCTGATAAAAAGGATCACCCCGAAAATAAATAACAAAGGCATTGCCCATTTACATAACCGCTCAATCCCGCCTTTAATACCGTAATAAATAACAGTTATATTAATTACGAATGTAATAAGAAAAAACGTATAAGCCGGGCCCATCCCTTGAAAAAAACGGTTATGTTCCAGCCCCTGAAACCCCCGCAGGAAACTTTGCATTGTGGCCTGGTCGGCTATACCCGTATATTTACCGATAAGGGCAAAAAAGCTATATGCCAGAGTCCATGCTTCTATATAACTATAATATACAAAGATCACAAGCGGACCGAAGATCCCGATTACCCCGAAATATTTGATAAACCGGTTTTTTCTCCAGATGCTGTGGAATATCCCCGGGGCTGTCCCGTGTTCAAACCCTCCTCCGTAGCGGCCGAGGGTCCATTCTATCCACATGAGCGGGATCCCTAAAAGAAACAAAGCGACAAAATACGGGATCATAAAAGCGCCGCCGCCGTTTGAAGCAGCCTTGGCAGGAAAACGCAGGAAATTCCCTAAGCCAATGGCAGAACCGGCAACTGCCATGATAATACCAAGGCGTGTTCCCCAGGCATCACGTTTTTTGGGCTGCCTCTGCAAACCACCCCTCCAGTTTGTTCAAAGTGTTGTTTATCTCCGGGCTTAAATCTTCGCCAAAGGCGATGCTTTTGGGCTGAATAATCAAAATAATTATATCTACCTTCAAATTACTTTGCAAGTAGTTAATCGTTAAGGATATTGAGGCATTATGCGTGGAAAATAAATTGGTGGTTTTAAGGCCTTCGGCTTCCAGGACCCTAAACTCGCCTACCTTGCCTCCGAAGTCAACCGCATCAATAATGACCAGATTATCCGGCTTATCTTTTATGATCTTTCCAAGATAATTTTCCGGGGCTGTTTCCGCGTTATAAACAATGCAGGTAAGCCGGTCCTTAAGGCGGCTGGCCAGGACCGCGCCGAACCCGTCATCTCCCCTTAAAGTATTCCCGATGCCCAGAATAACGACTTTTCCGGTAAGGTGCAATTTTAAATGTTCCAGGTCTTCCATAAAAATGTCAAAACTTTTTTCCATGCCTATATGGCCTGGTTTTATTATACTCGATTTTCTTCAGTAAAACGTCTTCCAGGTCAATGCTGCGTGCCCCGCAGTAATCAAATATGCGTATGCAGCAATCAGCCAGCTCTTCGGCGATGGCTTCTTTCGGGCCGTGGTTGCGCATTGCCTCAAGGGCCTCTGACAATTCAGAGTGCATCAGGGCAATAAGCTCGGCATCATTACGCTCGGTGACCCACCATCCTTTTTCTTTTGCAATCGTATGGCAGGTTTCAATCAACTTGTTTATCGGATAATTTTTCGTCATCAAGGCCTCCCTTTTCAAGCGATTTAAACAAAGTTCCGGCGATAAGTTCTTTTGCATAAGTACTCGGCGAAGCAACCTCTACCTGTGTTTTATTATCGCCGATTTTCGTGAAAAATATCCCCACCGGAGTAGTATTGGTTTCTGAAACAAAGATCGCAATCAGGTTTTTCTTGGGGTCTTCCGTATAGATGTAAGCCAAGATACGCCCCAAAATCTTTTTTGTCAGGTCATAAGTTGTCTTATAATCATAATCAAAGACCTTGCTTGAGGCCTTTGCCCTCGCCTCCTCAATTTGTTTGGTAGAAATACCGGCGATCCCCCTTGCGGCCTCTTTGAAATTAGCGCATCCGCTCATCAAAATAACAGCCAAAGCCAAAACTATAAATGTACGCATAATACCTCCTTGCATTATTCATTGATCACTTTCCAGATCCTATCTAAATTCTTTCTTGTTTCTTCTTCGCCGATCCGGGCGAATTCTTTGGCCCTGGACAACTCAAGCCAATGCATACCGCCTGTTGAAGGATGCAATACGATATCCGCAAGCCCGGCCTCCCTCTGCGCAAGCTCTGATTGCATATATTCGATGCTGGAGAATATAGAATCAAGTATATTGGTTTTAAACTTCCCCCTCAAATAATTTTTTAAATCAAACCACCGCCTTTTTTTTACCGTTTCATAAGTAATAGAGAGCTCTCTTTTAAGGAATTCACGCTGGCTTATAATATCCTGCCGCGTAGGAGTAACATTAACGGCGATTATTTTATTGATACCCATCATAAACAGCGGTTCTGTCGGCAGCGGATGGATCACTCCGCCGTCAAAAAGGGCTGCTTCTTTAAATGCAAACGGCCTGAACACCCCGGGCATGGCGCAACTGGCCATAACCGCATCCAAAAGGGGCCCTTTTTCAAAAATAATCGGCTCTTTTTCCTTAACATCGCTTGCGACGATCTTTAAGGGGAGCTTTAAGTCATAAAAAGTTTTGCTCCCCAGGTATCTTTTAAGAAAATTGTGAAGCTTGTTCCCTTTGATAAAACCCGCAAAAGGAAGCGTTAAATCGATCAGGCTCCAGACGTATTTCGGCTCTTTAAATTCCTGGGTTATCTTAAGTATTTGGGCTGAAGAATGCCCGGTTGCCCAAAGTGAGGCAATAATGGCGCCCATGCTGGAACCGGCGATCACATCTATCGGGATTTTTTCTTCTTCGATCACCTTCAATACCCCTATATGGCAGAATCCGTATGCAACACCCACTCCTAAAGCCAGGCCTACCAGGCGGTCTCCGACCTGGCGCGCGATCCTCCTGATCACCCTGGCATATTCCGATTCCGGGCCATCCAGCACTATTCTGTCGCTGGATAATAATTCGATCCTGGGCAGCGTGGCAAACACGTTATGCCCCAGAAAATCAATTTGCTGCAAATGGGTCAGCTTTGAGAATTTGTACTCATTAACGATAATCTTGATCTTATTCTCCTGAAAATGAAAATCATATTTTAACCGTTCAATCAGATTATGCGTCCGGCGCAGGTCAACTGTGTCGGGGCTTGTAAGGATATGGATATAATCGGACTGATTAAGCGCTTTAAAAACAAACTGGTCCATTAATGACGGCAGGTCCAAAACAAGGTAATTATAATCATTGACGAGAAAAGTAAATATATCGACCAGCTTCCGCAGGCAGGTTTGGTCATCGGGGTCATAAGCAAAAAACAAAACATCAATGCCGAATTTATCCCTCTCGATCAGTTGTTTTACATGCGAATAATCCGATGCCGCGGAGGCCAGATCAAATATTTTAAATTCTCTGCCTAAATCCATACGGCTCGGGAGTGAATGCACTTTGTCTTTAGGGGCGACATCCAGGATGATCACCGATTTTCCGGTCTCTTTATACAAGCCAAGGGCAAGATTCAATGCATAAATGCTTTTTCCTGCCTGGGAATAAGAACTAAAAACTGAAACCACCATGCTTTCAAAAACACTTTTCTGATGGATATCCTTATTCTTCAGGCGGCGGGAAAGGGTCTGGCTCAGGCCAATTGCCATTTCCGGGATCCTCTTGAGGATAAAATCAAAATCTTCTTTTTTTATAACGAGCAGCCGGCAATCATTCAATGCCCTTGCGCTTACCGAATGCGGCTCTCCTGTCAGAAGCGAGATCATGCCAAAATACTGCCCCCTATGCAGGTATTCAAGGGCCTTGGCAGCATTATTATCCTGGTGCATGAATATTTCAACCCTGCCTGAGATAACGCAATAAAAAAAAGATGCGGGCGAGCCCTCTTCATAAATAAGCTGGCCTTTTTTAAATTCTGCTACTTTCGAACGTTCATTAAGCAGCGCCTGCTGTTCTTTGTTTGCCTTTGAAAAAAGAGGGATTTCTTTAATAATCAGCGCTTTATCAGCATATTCCATGCCTAAATTGCCCCTGTTTTACAGACCTCTGCGTATTTTCTTGCACTATCCCTGGGTGTCCGGGCATATGTATCATAATTAACTTCATTTAACCCGAACCTCGGGGTAAAACCCTTATCCCATTCAAAATTATCCAAAAGCGACCAATATAAATAACCGGCCACCTTAACACCGTTACCTATTGCCTGATGCAATTGCTTTAAATGCCCGTAGATATATTCCCAGCGAAGGCCGTCGTCGTCCGTGCAGATGCCGTTTTCCGTAATGATAACCGGGAGGTTGTATTTCTTAAAACATATAAGCAGATTATATAATCCCTCCGGGTAGATATCCCAACCGAGAGAATTTTTCTTGAGCGGATGGTGATTCAGAGAGCAGGTATCCATAATCAGGTTAGCGATACCCCAATTTTTTACCTCGACGAGCTGACGGGAATAATAATTGAGGCCGATAAAATCAATGGCGTTGTGCCTTGTAAGCTTATCGATGATCCTTATGTTGTACCAATAATCCCTTAAGATTGTACCCAGCCTGTCCAGGAAATTATCCCGGCAGGCGACAAATGCCTGTACGTTTTTTGCGATAGAAACGTTCGGCTTATCCAGGCCCAGGTCATTATAAAGCTTATGGATCAACCTGTATGCTTTGATATGCGCAGCGACCAAATGCCCCTCTGCCCTCATTGCAGAAAGCACGCTTTTTTTCTGGGGAGGCCAAACGCCTAAAATATAGCTATGATAAATATACACCAACGGCTCATTAATGGTAATCCAAAATCGCACCCTCCCGGCTAAGGCAGAAACGACAAATTTACAATAACGCAAGAAATATTTGACTGCCGCCGGGTTCTCCCATCCGCCGGAATCCGACAGCCAAAGAGGGTTTGTAAAATGGTGCAGTGTCACAACCGGCTCCATGCCGCGCGAAACCAAAGCGTCGATTACTTCAATATAATGTTTTAATTCCTGTTCAGAAAATTCCCCTTCTTGCGGCTCAAGACGGGCCCATTCCAGGGATAAGCGGTGGGCGTTATGGTTCTGGCTTCTGGCGAGCTCGAAATCCTGGGCGAATAATTCATATTGACGGCAGGCAGGCCCTGAATTAACCAGCCCGTTTTTCTTTTCCCAGTGCCACCAGTCGGAATTGGAATTGCCGCCCTCCACCTGATAACTGGAAGTAGCGGCGCCCCAGAGGAAATTTTGCGGAAAATGCAGCATAAAACGTATTATATCATCAAAAAAAGAGAAAATCCCAACAAAAATGATTTTTCTTATTTGTTGGGATTTTTTCTAAGCTTTAAGGACAGTTATTTAGTTTCAGCAGGCATATTAAGATGCTTGCTTAATTCCGCCCAGGTCTTCGGCCCTACTTTTCCGTCGGCAGCTAAACCGCTTGCCTTCTGGAAATCTTCGATCGCCTTTAAGGTCTTAGGTCCCTTTTTTCCGTCTACATTACCGGCATAATAACCCGCATTCTTCAGGGCTTGCTGAATTTGCACGGTTGTCGGCTTATAGGGGCCTTGCGGGGGCATGGCTTCCAATTTCTGCTCCATCGGCATCGGCGCGGTAGTCGTAGCCTGGATTGCCGGCGTTTTTTCAGGTACGGCTGTTTGCATCCCGGCATCGCTTAAGGCCTCTATTGACATCGGTTCCTGCATTTCTTCCAAGGTCTGCTGTTTTTTACCGCATCCAAACACACAGACAGAAACCGCCAAAACTAAAATAATGAATCCGAACTTCCTCATTTTTTTTCACCTCCCTTTATGTTTAGTTTTATTGTAATACTTCTTAATAAAAAATCAATTAAAATCACGCTTAACCAACCTATTCCACACCCGGTGTGGAATAGGTTAGAGTTCCTTTATCTGGGGATAAATGATGTTTATGGCCGCAAAAAACACAGTACAGATTATCCCGCTTATAAAGATGGCAAAAGACGCCCCTTTCCAATTAGCAAGGTAGCCGGCAATTAAATTACCGAACGGCATGACGCCGGCAAAAGTAAACATAAACGCGCTCATCGTCCTCCCTCTTAATCCATCCGGAACCAACACCTGGAGCAATGTATTTATCAGGCTGATGGCGGTTACCGATGACCAGCCCAGGAATACGAGCGCGATTAAAGAAAAAATAAAGACCTTGAATAACGCAAACAGAATAAGAGAGAATGAAAAAATAAGCGAGGAGACAAACAACAGCCTTCCTTTATGCATGAAATCGCCGAGGCGTGCCAGCATTAATGCCGCGATAAGCGCGCCTATCCCTGCCGAAGACATAAGCATGCCGAATTCCCGGATTCCTACGAAAAGCACTTCTTTTGCAAAAACAGGCATAAGAATTACGTAAGATACCCCAAAAAGGCTCGTCATCCCGACCATAGTGATTAAAATCATGATTATCCGGTTACCTTTAATAAACAGGAGCCCGTCTATCATATCTTTTGTAATATGGGTGCTGGGCTTTTGTTTTAACGGGCCGTTGGTTTTTATCAAAAGCAACGCCAGTATAACCGCTAAAAAACTTATGCCGTTGACATAAAAACATCCACTCATCCCGATCCCAGCTATCAGGATGCCGGCTAATGCCGGCCCGATAATGCGCGCAGAATTAAAGGCCGCTGAATTAAGGGCTATGGCATTCATAAGGTGCTTTTTACCGACAAGCTCTACCACTACCGACTGCCTGCTTGGGCCGTCAAAAGCCATAACGACCCCGTTCAACAAAGCTATTATCATAATTTCCGAGACATTGATGATCTTTGCGTGGGTCAGGCCCGCTAAAATAAAAGCAAGGACCATAAAGGCGTTCTGCGTAAACAAAAGGATCTTTCTTTTATCCATCCTGTCGGCAACAGCACCGCCTAATAAAGACAAGACAAAAATGGGAATGGTCCCCAAAAAACCGACTATCCCCAATAATAGGCTGGAATTAGTCAGCTGGAACACAAGCCAGCTTTGCGCGACCATTTGGATCCAGCTCCCGATAAGCGAAATCAACATTCCGAACCAATATAACCGGAAGTTTCTGATCTTTAATGAGGAAAACATTTATTTTAAGATTTTAGGACTGCTTCTCTTCTGCATTTCGGGCAGAGGATTTTGATGCGGTCGGAACGGGAATATTCGGAATCGGCCTTAGGGATGCATCTTTCTTTTGTGCCATCGGCGGATAAAGCCAGTTCCAATACCCGCAAATAGATAAGTATGAGCGACGCGTTAGAAAAAACAAGGGGCCCCAATTTCTTAGCAACCCACAAATACTGGTCATAGGGCAGGACTTGGCTGCCGCAACCGTCGCAAAGCATCAACTCTTTCTCGATCTCCTGTTTTAACGCTTCTCTGTTCTCTGTTGTAGCAAAATCATATTCCTGAGAAAGTATTATTCCTTTTGTGGTGGGGCAATTTGCCTGGCACTGCCCGCAAAATATGCAGATATCCCAATGGATAACAAGCTTCCTTATCCCTTTTCCGTTTACCACTGTATCTTCATAATCAATCGCATTAGAAGGGCATACTTGCGCACACGCAGTACAGCCCATACAATCATCTTCATGAAAATACGGCCTGCCGCGGAAACGCTCATACGGCTTATGCGGCTTAAAAGGATAGGCGGTAGTATAAGGCCCTTTGATTAATGCCTTGATCGCTTCTTTTAGTTCTCTAAGTTTTGGATATTTCATGTGTTTTATCAGTGATTACGGTGATTTATAAAATGATTGCAGTGATAAAACGCATTAATCACCGTAATCAGCTTTCTAATCACTGTAATCACTGTTTATTACCTGCCTCATCTTCTAAGTATTTATCACATACGGATTTTTCCCAGAGCTTGACCCCTGACTTATGGGCCCCTCTTGCCAAGGCATGCGCGGAAACGGGCGCGGTCAAAAGCAGGAATAAGATACAGAGCAATGCTTTTACTCCCGCTGCGCTAAAGCCGAATTTCACAAACACCCCGAAAAGTATTCCGCATGTGCCCAGTGTCACGCATTTTGTCGACGCCTGAAGCCGGTTATAAACATCCGGCATGCGCACCAGGCCTATTGAGCCGAATAAGTCAAAAGCAATCCCGACTACTATGAATATAAGGGCAATAATATCATTCATCAAAGTGCCTTCCTTCCAGGAATTTGGCCAAAGCCAAAACTCCGATAAAGCTTTGCAGGCCCCATGCGATAGCAATATCCATATACCAGTCCTTTCCGGTATAAACGGCTAATATCGCGCAGAAGCCGATGACCAGGATCCCAAAAATATCGGTTGCAACCGAACGGTCCGCTGCTGTCGGCCCTTTTAATACGCGGAAAAGCGACAGAAGAAAACAGATCAAAAGAAAAAGCATAAGCTTAGAAGGCGCGCTGACCTTTAAAAACGCAAAGATTATTATAATAAGCCCTGCTAAGAATATAAAACCTGACAACCAACGGATAAATTTCACTCAAACACCTCTTTTAATATGCGTTCAAACCGTAACGCGATAATTTTGTATGCGGCATCAGGATCTTGTGTTTTGACATCAATCCAGTGTACATAAAGGCAATTATCCTCATCTCCGATATCTACGGAAAGTGTACCCGGTGTCAATGTAATGAAATTAGCCAGGAATGTCTTTCCTGTTTCGGACTTAAGCGTGGTCTTTATTTTTACTATCCCGGGATTTATGGGCAGCTTAGGGTGCAATACGCGGATTGCAACATCAATATTCGCCTTTAAACATTCCCAGGTAAACACCGCGACAAAGACAATAAACCACCAGTAACGCCGCAGGGAAAACCACTTATGAGGAGAATCGGTAAACATATCCCCCATTGACAGTGCAACAAAAAGCGCTACCGAAACCCCCACTAAAAGGTGCGGCCAATCAAGGCTAAAAGATAAAAGCAGCCAGAGGGCTAAAGAAATAATAAAAGTAATAAGCCGCGAACGCATTTAATTGGCTCCCAATATTTTTGTTGCGTAATCCAGGCCTCCCAGCAATACATCTGCTGCGGGCTTAATCATAGAATTAATAAAAGGCACAAACAAAAGGCCGACGGCAATACAAAGCAAGGCCAGGGCCACCATGGAAATCATCATAAAAAACGGGACTTCTTTTGCCGCCAAAACAGCATCGTTAATCTTGCGGGTAAAGGCATATTTTTGGACCTTTAAAAACGATGCCAGGGTGACCATGCTGACCAAAATACAAACGATGGCCCCGATGGTATTATGGGCCTGAAAGGCAGCGATTATTATTATCAATTTGCTCCAGAACCCGCATAAAGGCGGCAGGCCTGCTATAGATAAAGAGGCGATTAACGAAGTGCTGCTTGTTATAGGCATGGGCCCGGACAATCCGCCAAGCTTATCCAGCTGGCGGGTGCCTGTTGAATATTCCACTGCCCCGGAATTTAAAAACAAGAGCGATTTAAACAACGAGTGATTGAAAAGATGGAACAGCCCGCCGATAATGCCCAGCGGCGTCCCAAGGCCGAGGCCGAATATAACGTATCCGATTTGGCTTACCGAATGATACGCCAAGAGCCGTTTAAAATCCCACTGCCCGATTGCAAGCAATACCCCGACACTCATAGAAATAATCCCCAGCCAGGTAAAGATCGAAGAAACCGTCAGATTAAAACCGATGACATTAAATACGACTCTGGTAAGCGCATAAATCCCGGCGGTCTTGATTACAACGCCTGAAAGCATAGCTGACATCGGAGCCGGAGCAGAAGAATGCGCATCGGCAAGCCAGGCATGAAACGGCACAAGCCCGGCCTTGAGCCCAAAGCCCATTATAAACAAACCCAAAGAAAATAATATAAGGTCCCTGGAAGGCGAAACAGAAAGAGTTCTGCTTATATCTGCCATATTGAGGGTGGAAGCATTGCCCAAAATAATGCCTATCGCAAAAAGAATAATAACATCGGCAACATTTCCTAAAACCAGATATTTAAATGATGCCTCTAATTCCTCGCTCTCTACTCCGAATGCGACTAATGCATAACTTGCGATAGAAGAAATCTCCAGGAATACAAACAGATTAAAGAGGTCTCCGCTTATGGCTATCCCGTTTAGCCCTGCCAATAAAAGCGAAAACAAGGTATAATAAAGGTAAGTTGAAGTATATTTCTTAAGGTAATTTACCGAATAGACCAAAGCAAGGAAGCCAATCAGGTTTATCACTATTAACATAAGCACGGTAAAGCCATCCAGCACCATGCAGATGCCAAACGGCGGCTTCCATCCTCCGACGGAATAGACCTGCACACCCTGTTTCAGCCAGGAGATACTTAAAAGAGAAAAAACAAGCAGGGCACCCGCGCTTATATTGGCTATAAGAGGGGCAGAGCCCTTCCGAAGCTTGGAAGCAATCGGGATCAGAAAAGCTGCAGCTAGCGGGATGATTATAAAAATTGGTAGCATATTTAACCCTTTAACTTACGTATTTTGTCTATATCGAATGTCCGGTACTTCTCATATAAGCGGATGACAATGCCTACCATAAGCGCCGTAACTCCCAGGCCGATGACTATGGAAGTAAGGATCAGCGCCTGGGGCAGCGGGTCAACAAAATTGCCGGCTATGATGGACTTATCCAGGATCGGGGCCTCGCCGTTGTTTTTGTAGCCCAGAAGTATAAAAAACAGGTTTACCGCGTATTCGGCGATCCCCAGGCCCACAATTTTTTTCACCAGGTTCTTTTTAACCAAAAGGCAATAAATACCGATACCGAATAAAATAAAACAAAGAAAATATAAGCTCATCTTCTACTACCTTCCTACCTTCTCAACCTCGTAGGTTTAAACGTGTTTTTAGCTTTCTTAACCTACGAGGTTTACTGCTACGAGGTTTATTCTTTATCCTCTTTATCCTGCGGCATCCTTAAGACCGCCATGGCAATGAATATCGCAAATAACCCTGCCCCGACTTTTAAGAATATGGCGATATTAGAAAGTATGATTGTGCCGGAGCTGAACAAGCTAAAAGGCCTGCCCTTAGGCAGGACATTGGCAAAAAAGAAACTTCCGAAAAATATACCCAGGAGCGCGATGCCCAAGAACATCAGCCCCCCGATTGATTCAATGGTCGAAATCCAGCTTTGCGTTAACTTTTTCATCGCTGCATCTTTTCCGAAAGCAAGCAATAGATGGATAAAAGACAGCGCGATAATCACGCCTCCTGCAAACCCTCCGCCAGGAGTAAGATGCCCGTGCAAACATATGTAGACACCGAAGAGAAAAATTAAACTGACGGTGATCCTGGTGATGCGTTTAACGATTAAAGACATCCCTGGTTCTTTCATATATTTTATATTTCCTATCCTTCTTACCTTCCCAACCTCGTAGGTTTAAACGTTTATTTAGCTCTCTTAACCTACGAGGTTGAGCAATATTATTTCTTCCTGCCGGCAGCCCTTAACACTACCAGCACCCCTATAACAGAAGTAAACAGTATCGTGGCTTCGCCAAGCGTATCATACCCCCTAAAATCCAGGATTACAGATGAAACAATATTAGCGGCGCCTGTTTTAGCCAGGCCCTCTCTCATGTAGAACGAGCCCATTTTCATAACAGGCGAGCCGAACGCCGGCAATTGGGCAATCGCTTTATGGCTAAAAAAGAGGAACGCCCCGACAAAACAAATTGCAAAGATAAAATATAAAACCCTTCCTTTCATTTGTTCTCTGGGCAGCTTTACTCCGACTGTCGCCTTAATTAAGATTACAAGAGTAAGGATCTCGACTACAAGCTGCGTAATAGCCAAATCCGGGGCGCGTAACAGCAAAAATTCCAAACTTAAGCCGATGCCGACTGCGCCGAGCGCGATTACGCTGGACAATAAATCTTCTATCTCCATCGCGACTATCGAAGCGGCAATCATCAAAATCAACACTACGTGAAGTTCTATCATTTTACGCTCATCAATATGAAAATAATCACAGCCAGGCCTATTAAACTCCAGGCCAGATAAAAATCAAGGACCCCGGTGTGCGCCCTGCGCAATACCCAGCTTAAACCCAAAATCGCATGCCCAAAAGAATTAGTCACCGCATTAATCAGGCGGTCGATAAACACAAAAAAGACATAGGCGGCTGCCTTAAAAACATTATTAAGGATATTGAACAAATCCGCGCCTTCAAATTTAATCACAGAATAAGCTCTTTTTACCAGCGGCATTCCCTGGACTGTTTTATAGAATTCCGTAGCAGGGAAACTGAAGCCGGAATCAATCATTTCTCCGCCGGTAAATAAACTATCCTGCCTGATATTTTTCGGCTTTTGCATCTTCCAGAAAACCACTCCTATTATAAGGCCGATTATTGTGAGCAGGACACTGAGCCCGCTGCTCCAGGTGCCGATAAACAAAAGATCCCCGGCTATGGCGGGTTTAATAAATAGATCCAGGAATAAAACAGGCATTACCCCCAAAATTATACAAAGCCCTGCCAGGGTTAAAACCGGGGCTTTCATTCCGATTGATACTTCGCTGACTTTTTTATTGCCTCCTGAATGGTCCTGCCCTAAGAATATAGCATGGATAAATTTTATAAAACTGGCTAAGGTCAGGACGCTGCCGAACATCGCCGCAACCAGGGCAAACAGGAATATGATCATCAAGGGCTTGCTCCCAACGCTGAACATCCCTTCAATAACGCCCTGATAAAGCATCCATTTTGAAGCGAATCCGTTAAAAGGAGGCACCCCTGAGATAGAAAGAGAAAAAACAAGCCCGGTTACAAAAGTAACCGGCATAAAACTGGCAAGGCCGCCGAGTTTTTCCAGATCAAACACATGTTTCTTTTGCCCGACCGAAGCGCCTGTAAGGAACAACCCGCTTTTATAAATCGCATGGTTTATCATATGGAATATTCCGCCGGCAATGCCTATCGGCACGGCAGTCCCAAACCCTAAAACCATATAACCCACCTGGCTGATAGCATGATATGAAAGAAGTTTTCTTAAATCATGCTGGATAAGCGCCATCATTACCGCAAACATTATAGTCAGGCTGCCGACAATAAGCAGTATCCCTAAAGCTGCATTATTTAGAACAAAGAAATCATTGCAAATCCTCGCCAGAAGGTATATTCCCAGAAGCTTATCTAAAGAAGCCGGTAAGATTGCCATAACCGGCCCTTCGCTTGTTTCTGCTGCCGACGGGATCCAGGTATGCAGCGGGCCGCAGCCGGCTTTTGCCAAAGCGCCGACAAGCATTAACAGGAAACTCGCCCAGCTTACAATACCGTTTAAAACAATGCTGCTTGTTATCGGCATCTGGCTTGTCCCGACCTGATAGATATAAAGCGCAATGCCCAGTATCAGGGCAAAATCGCCGAAACCCACGATAGTCAAGGCCTTGTCCGCTCCGGAATTTACCTCTGAACCGGCAGTGTTTATCCTAAGCAACGCATAAAGCAGGGCTAAAGTCGCGCCCCAGGCAAAGACAAATAAAATAAAATCTCCGGCAAGGCAGGCCAAATTTGAAAAAGCGATCAGCCACAGAAGATATGCAAAATAAACCCTCTTATCGCTTAATGCCTGGTAGTTCCAGGAATACAACCCTATTAATAACCCAAAAAGGTTAATAAAAACAATCACAAGCCCTGCCAGTTTATTAGGGCTTATCCATAAACTGAAATCGCCAATTAAAAACAAGCTCGACGCAGCAGGCGGCTTTAATAAACTAACAACAGCTGCGGCAAAGGTTATCAGGAATACTAATCCGGAGAGCCTTGCCCTGGCCTTTTTTTCTTTAAATAATAGAATAAGGGCCCCGGCTAAAACCGGCAATTGAAATAATAAGAATAACGGCTTCATCATTTCATCAATCCTGCGACAAAATTAAAGGGTACCGTAAACACGACGCCCAGCGCCAGAGATAATATGCCTAAAACCAATACCACCCAAACCATAAGGCGCTTTTCCTCCGAGGCCTTGACCTTGGTTTCCCCCAGAAAGACCTTGTTAAAAACCCTCATCAGATAAAACAAAGTAAACAGGGCGCCGATTATAGCAGAAACTCCTGCGGCAATATGCCCGGACTGGATAGTTAAGACCACTGTCATAAACTTAGGCCAGAATCCCAGAAACGGAGGTATGCCGATTATTGAGAACGCACACAAAAGATAGGCGCCGGCGGTAAAAGGCATTGTCTTGATCAAGCCCCCGAGTTCGTTGATATCTTTAGTCCCGGTTTTTTGTTCAATAATGCCTGCGCACAGAAAAAGCCCGGCCTTAGCCAGTGAATGCGCCAGGATATAAATCAATGCGATTTTAAAAGAGGCCTGGCTATTCAACGAAAACGCCAGAAGAATATAGCCCAGTTGGCTGATGGTAGAATATGCCAGTATTCTTTTAATATTATTTTCAACAAGCGCCGAACCGGCAGCTACCAGGATAGTCAGGACGCTGATGACAATTGCTGTATTAAAAAAGAACGGAGATGCGATAAAGGTAAGGCCGAAGATCCTGGCAAAAACATAAACCCCTATTTTGACCAGGACAGCCGCGTGAAGAAGCGCGGTCACAGGAGTAGGCGCAACGCCCGCATCAGGCAGCCATGTTTGCAGAGGGAGCTGGGCTGATTTGGAAATAACGCCGGCAAGGATAAAAAAAGCGATCGGGTTAACAAGCACCATGCCTTTGAGCGAATTTAAATCGAGGTTCTGGAACTGCAGAAAAACCAGGATTATGCCTATTAACAACATGGATGCGCCGAAAAAAGTCACCAGAAACGCCCGGTCAGCTGCCAATATATCTTTTTCCTTACGGTAAAAACCTATCAATTTCCATGAGCAAACAGAAGTGACTTCCCAAAAACAAAATAAAAGCAGGAAGTTAGCGGAAAAAACCAGCCCCATCATGCTGCCGACGAATAAAACCATCCAGAAATAAAACTCCCCGGCTTCCTTATAATGGCTCATGTATTCCAATGAATACACTGCTATTAACAGGGCGACAAAACTGGATACAAGCGCCATAAAAACACTCAGGCCGTCACCCACAAATGAAATACTGAACCAATCGAATAAATATTTACTGAATACCAGGTATTTTTGGCTGGATACTGAAAGGGCTGTCCCGATAGAACTTAAAAAGGTAAGCCCAAGTATTAAAACAGAAACGGACGGTTTCAATCTCTTTGGCAGCGCTAAAATAAGAAACGCGCCATATAGAGGTAAAAGAATCGTGGTTAAGCAAAAATTCATTATTTTGCCTTTTTAACTTTCAGTAAGCCCCTGGCAATCTTTTTTGCGTGGTAGTAAATTGCCGCGGTAAAATCAAGCATATTTAAAAACATATTGCAGGCAATCGGGCTGCAGACGCCTTCCAAAAGCCTCTGGTTGTGCGACTGCCGCAGGCGGTCAACCAATTGATCGATATGTTCTTCGTTCTTCAGGACATTCTTGACAAGCGAAAGGTCGTCTTTGTCCAATGCATTTACAACCTCTTTTAACGCTTCACGGGTCGGGCCGTATAGAGCATTGTATTCTTTGACTGCTTCATCGCTGAACAGGAGCTTTTCTTCTATTTTAATCTGGACCCTTTCCAGGATATCCTTGCAATAATCGCCTATTATTTCCAGGTCCGCAACAACATCTGCCAATATTGTACTGGTTACCCTTTCTTCTTTACGCGCACAGCCGCGCGCTAAATCTATGAGTTCCGTAGTGATGCTTTTTTCCATTGCATTTAAATTATCTTCCTCGGAGAGCGCCGCAGAAATCAGGCCGGTATCATGTTCCATAAATGCCTTATGGGTCAGCTCGAGCATTTTAAACGCCCCCTCAGCCATACTGACTAAATCAGGTTTGATGCTATTTAAGTCCTTCATAGCCCATCTCTTTTCTTAGTTTTTCGGTTTTTTCCTGTGACAGCTTAATCAGGTCCCAGCCGTTCATAATCTTTTTATCGCTATGCCGCTCTATTACCGCTAATCTCTCCGTACAGCAATAACAAGGGTCAACCGCTGCCAGAGTAATAGCAGCGTCGGAAATAGTGCCTCCTACCGCAGCAACTTTATTACTGGCAACATTCATAAAACTGGGGGCGCGGATCTTATGCCTAACGGGCCTGTTAGTCCCGTCGCTTTTTACATAATGAAAACACTCCCCTCGCGGCGCCTCTACCCTGCCGATCCCCTCTCCGGGAGGTATATCCTTGACCTTTGAATCAATCTCTCCGTACGGCATCTTTTCCAGGCACTGGCGGATGATACGCACTGATTCATACATCTCCAGCACGCGGATAACGGTCTTTGCGAAAACATCGCCTTCTTTTTCGATGATCACGCTCCAGCTTACCCTGTCAATAGCCCCATAGGGCTCATCGCGCCTGACATCAATATTTACGCCTGATGCCCGGGCAGTCGGCCCGATTACCGCCCAATCAATTGCCTGTTCTTTAGTTAAAATCCCGATGTTTTTTAAACGCGCCTGGATGACCGGATCATCCATAATCGCCCCATGGAACATATCCAAAGCCGGTACCAATTCATCCAGCGCCTTATTTAATATAGGAATGTCTTCGTCTTTAATGTCCCGGCGTACGCCCCCCACCTTGAACATCGCATAGTTATTGCGATTTCCGGTGATCATCTCAAACATATCCAGGACCGGCTCACGGTATTTCCACGCCCACATCCATACTGTGTTGTACCCGATAAAATGCCCTGCCAGCCCCAGCCATAATAAATGGCTATGGATCCTCTGCAACTCATCAACAATAGTACGGATAAAAAGCGCCCTTTCAGGCACGACTTTATATTCTCCTCCCAGGATATCTTCTACCGCAAGGACATAAGCGTAAGGATGGCTTGAAGAACAGATCCCGCAAATACGCTCCACCAGGAATGCTACCTGGTCATAATGTTTGGTTTCTGCAAGCTGTTCTATGCCGCGATGGTTGTAACCGATGATAATATCTATATCAACTACTTTTTCTCCCTCGACATAAAGCTGGAAAAATTCCGGCTCTTCCTGCAAAGGGTGATACGGCCCTATCGGGACAATAACTCTATGGCTCATTGTTCGTGCCTCAAAGGATATTTGCCTTCCGGCCAATCCTCGCTTAACAACAATCTCTTCAGGTTAGGATGGCCGATAAAATTGACCCCCAGCATTTCCCATATTTCACGTTCAATCCATTCGGCTCCGGGGAAAATTACCGCGATTGAATCGATTTCCGACTTCTTTTTATCTTTGATAAACGCTCGCACCGAATAGAACTCTCCGGTTTCATCGATGGTAAAATGATACAGTATCTCCAAGGCAAGCGGAGTATCCACCCCGCTGGCTATAGAAAACCGCATCCCTAAATCTTTAAATAAAAATTTTGCCACCTCCACAATATCTTCTTTATTGACCGTAAAATATACCCTGCGGGAAGAATTTTCTTTCCAATCAATGATTTTTTTACCAAACCGTTCCTTTATTTTTCCTT
>VGKM01000008.1 GCA_016867005.1 Candidatus Omnitrophota bacterium
AATTAAAGCAGAGGCAGAGGCAGCGCTCAAGCTTGCCGAATTCCAATATAAATTGGATTATGATGATTATCTGCGTTCCGAAAACCTCCTTAAGGCAGGGGCGATCTCAGTGCAGCAAAGGGATGCCGCAAAGACCAAGGCCGATACCGATAAAGCAAATATCGAACAATTGCGCGCATCTTTGGAGTTGGCAAATACCAAACTCGGCTGGGCTGATTTGGCATCTCCTATAAACGGTTATATCCTGGTAAAGAGCGCTTTGCAGGGAGAAGTAGTGCAAGTCGGCGCACCTGTTTTTACAGCGCTTGATTTAAACGATATCTGGGTCACCGGCTATATTAATGAAAACGATTTAGGAAGAGTAAAATTAAACCAGGAAGCAGATGTGATGACGGACAGCTATAGGAACAAGAAATACAAAGGCCGCGTATCTTTTATCTCCGACCAGGCAGAGTTTACGCCCAAATATATCCAAACCACAGAAGAAAGAGTGAAGTACGTCTACAGGATTAAGGTAAGAGTGGATAATTCAAGCTTAGACCTTAAGCCAGGCATGCCCGCGGATGCCTACATCTCACTAGAGTAATATGTCAGTAATAAAAAGCGTTAATTTAACCAGAAAATTCGGCTCACTAACCGCAGTCAATGGCCTTAATCTAGATATTCCGGAAGGGGAAATTTTCGGGCTTGTCGGCCCTGACGGCGCAGGAAAAACCACGACCATGCGCCTTCTTACCGGGATATTGGAACCTACCGGAGGAGAAGCCTGGGTTTACAATAAGCATGTAGTTAAGGAAGCAGAGCCGCTTAAGGAAAATATCGCGTATATGTCCCAGCGTTTCGGGCTCTATGAAGACCTGACGGTACTTGAGAACATTAATTTTTATGCCGATATTTACTGCGTTTCAGGCAAACAGCGGAGCGATAAAATCGAACAGCTCCTGGGTTTTAGCGGGCTGATTCCTTTTAAAAAGCGTCTTGCCGGCAAGCTTTCAGGCGGCATGAAACAAAAGTTAGGCCTTGCCTGCGCCTTAATCCATACCCCTAAAGTCCTTTTTCTGGACGAGCCGACTAACGGCGTAGACCCGGTATCCCGCAGGGATTTTTGGAAAATACTTTATGACTTATTAAAAGAGAAAGTCACCATATTGTATTCCACTTCTTATCTGGATGAGGCAGAGCGTTGCCGCAGAGTGGGCTTAATCCACAAGGGGAGCCTTCTTAACTGCGATACCCCGGATAATATCAAAAGCCAGTATAATACAAAAACCTTAGAGCAGGCATTTATTAAAATAATAAATGAATATGAGTCCGGACACAAATAAAGGCATTGCGGTAAAAGTCAAGGATCTGGAAAAGAAATTCGGGGATTTTACCGCGGTCAACCATATTAATTTTGAAGTAAAACAGGGAGAGATCTTTGGGTTCCTCGGCCCTAACGGCGCAGGGAAATCTACAACTATTAGAATGCTCTGCGGTATTTATACGCCTACTTCCGGCAGCGGCACTGTCGCAGGGTATGATATTATCAAGGAGCAATACAAAATTAAAGAACACATCGGTTATATGTCGCAAAAATTTTCCCTCTATGATGACCTGACCGTAGAAGAAAACATTGATTTTTACAGCCGCATTTACAATGTCCCTAAAAACGAAATGGCGCAGCGCAGGGAGGAAACAATAAAATTAGCGGAGCTTGAGGATTTCCGCCGTGCCCTGACAGGCACTCTCTCGGGCGGATGGAAGCAGCGCCTGGCGCTCGGGTGCGCCATAATCCATCATCCAAGCATCATCTTCCTTGATGAGCCGACTTCCGGCGTTGACCCGATAACACGCGCCAATTTTTGGAGCATCATCAAGCAAATGGCTTCACAGGGCAAGACAATTTTTGTGACTACGCACTATATGGATGAAGCGGAGAACTGTAATCGCATGGTAATGATTTATCACGGGACAATGATCGCTATGGGCAGCCCCGAGGAGATGAAAACAGAGATCATGAAAAACGAGATCCTTGAGATAATCGTGCCCGGAGCAGAGCATTATCTGGATGAGATTTCACAGTTAAGCCCGATTAAGGAAACCGCGCTTTTCGGGGTAAATATCCATGCCGTGGTTTATGAGGCGAATAAAGCATCCGAAGCGTTAAAGGATTTTTTCGCAAAAAAAGGCATAACCGGCTATTCTGTGAATAAAATCAAAGCATCTTTAGAAGATGTTTTTGTATCTCTAATCGAAAACTACGACGCCGAGCACAAGGGAAAATAAATGATGCCAGCAATGAACATAAAAAGGATCATGGCTATAGCGAATAAGGAATTTATCCAGATTAAGCGTGACCCGAGGTCGCTGGGGTTGGCAATAGTGATCCCTATAGTCCTGCTTTTAATCTTCGGCTACGGGCTTTCCCTCGATATTGATAAGGTGCGTACCGTTGTCTGGAACCAGGATGGTTCTTCACAGGTCTCGCGTGATTTTCTGCTGAATTTTGAAAACTCCAAATATTTTAAAATAATCGGCTATACGGATAACTACCGTGATATCGTCAGGGCTTTAAATAATGGCTCATCCATGCTAGCGCTTGTTATTCCTAAAGATTTTTCGCGTTACCTCCGTTCCGGGAGCAAGGCCCCTTTACAGTTGTTAGTTGACGGAAGCGATTCCAATACCGCTACCATTGCTATGGGTTATGTTAAGACGGTGGTTACCCAATACAATGTTAATCTTTTTGCCAGTACGCTTCAGCAGCAAGGGCTTGGCCCGCCTAAAAAAGCTGATCTGCGTTCGAGGGTGTGGTATAACCCCGGATTAAACAGCAGGTGGTTTATTGTCCCGGGCGTTATTGCAATGATTATCATGATTATCGCAGCGCTCCTTACCTCAATTTGTGTTGCCAGGGAATGGGAGAGAGGCACAATGGAACAATTGGTTTCGACGCCTGTAAAAGCGCCGGAACTTATCATCGGGAAATTTATCCCTTATTTTGTTATCGGTTTAATTGATTTGGCTATCGGGGTTATTATGGGCAGGTTTTTGTTCGGGGTGCCTTTTGAAGGTAGTTATTTATTGCTGGTCATATTAAGCATGCTATTTCTTACCGGGGCATTGTCACAGGGTATCATGATTTCCAGTATTGCCCGGACGCAGTTATTGGCAAGCCAGTTGGCAATATTGACGACATTCATACCGACAATGCTTCTTTCCGGGTTCATATACCCGATTTTTAATATGCCGAAAGCCGTACAGGCAGCGACATACCTGGTGCCTGCGCGATATTATCTCGTTATTTTGAGGGGTTTGTTTCTGAAAGGCAACGGCATGGATGTGATGTGGGACGAAGCGGTTTTTTTGATCATTTTTGCCGTTTTGATGTTTGGCCTTGCGATAAGAAAATTTAAGAAGAAGGTGGCATGACATATGTTTGAAAGGGCCCAGGCAATACTTATAAAGGAATTTAAGCAGGTCCTGCGCGACCCCAGGATGAAGACGGTTATTTTTATTTCTCCGTTGATACAGATAATCATTTTCGGGTATGCCGCCAATAAGGACATTGATTTTATACCCACTGCAATCTATGACAAAGACAATACAATGGAAAGCCGGGGCCTTATACGCGATTTCACATATTCCAAGTATTTTATTCCCAAGCGATATATTTATACGGATATTGAGCAAAACAATCTTCTTGATAAAGGGCTGACAAATGTCGTACTCCATATCGACAGGGGTTTTGCCAGGGACCTTAACGCCGGCAAAGACGCAGAAGTCCAGATGGCGCTCGACGGAAGCGATTCCAATACGGCGATGATAGTTTTAAATTATGCCAATACTATAATGAGTAATTACCAGCAGGTATTAATTGATAAGCAGCGTGATTCATTGGGGGAAATGTCTTCCGGCGCGCAAGTGGATTTAAGAGACAGGGCATGGTTTAACGAAAACCTTATTTCGCGGAATTATTACCTGCCGGGGGTCATTGCCTCAATTGTTACCATAATGTCCCTTTTGTTGACAGCGATGGCCATAGTAAGGGAAAAAGAAATAGGTACAATGGAGCAGTTAATTGTCAGCCCCCTGAAACCGCTGGAGCTGATTTTTGGAAAACTGCTTCCGTTTGCGGTAATTGCCGTTATCCAGGCCAGCCTTATAACTACATTGGGCGTGCTTTGGTTCCATATACCGCTTAGAGGGAACATAATCCTGTTATTAATTGCTACCTGCACATATTTGTTTACGACCCTGGGGGCAGGTTTGTTTATTTCGACCATATCGGCGACCCAGCAGGAAGCCATGATGTCCGTTTTTCTTTTTTATATGCCGACTTTTCTTTTGTCCGGTTTTGCTTATCCGATAGCCAATATGCCGCAGGTTATCCAGTGGTTCACGTTTCTTAACCCGATGAGGTATTTTCTTGTAATTATCAGGGGCATATTCTTAAAAGGCGTCGGGATAGAGGTGCTTTGGCCGCAGTTTATCCCGCTTTTGAGCATCGGTTTTGTTGTGATTATTTTAAGCGCTTTAAGGTTTAAGAAGCGGATTGCATAAAGAGAAGGGAGAGTAAGATGCGCATCTTGATTGGCATTCTTCTTGTCAGTTTATTTATCGCTCCAGCTTTTGCGGATACGACAGGTTTATTCGGCTCCAGGGGGATAGGGGATGCCCCTCCTTCGCCAAGGATGCTGGCCCCTGTTAAGGAGCAAATTGATTTAACCGGAAAGGATGCTTTGGAATTTCAATGGTCCACCAGCGACTATATCGGCACGAGCGAATATCAGTTCCGGTTATATAAAGGTTATAATAGAAACAGCGGAAATTTAGTTTTCGAGCAGGATTGCGATGGGAGCACCGGTTCGGTGGAAGTAAAGGCAAGCACTTTTGAGGCGGGCCAAGTTTATACATGGGTTGTAAGAAGGATTACTATCGGAGGAGGTAAGAGCGATCCGGTTTCTTCCTCATTTCAAATAACAGGGAAATAATTCAAATACTTGACTAATCTATAAGCATCAAGTACAATAAGTCCACTTTCGCGCGGGTGGCGGAATGGCAGACGCGCTACTTTGAGGGGGTAGTGGGGCGACCTGTGAGGGTTCAACTCCCTCCCCGCGCATGTTTTTATAAAACATAAGATAAAATATTTGCACCAGGTGCAAATATTATCCTGTACTGCTTTTGAATCCAATCTTGTACCTGTCTCCTTTTCAACAAAAAATCTAGTTAGAAAAATCCATTTCTTACGTCTATTATAGTAGGAGGTGGAACCATGCCACATATAAAAAGATTGTTAATAGAAGGTTATTGTTATCATCTGATTACCAGAGGAAACCAGAAACAGAAAGTTTTCCATTGTTCAGAAGATTATTTAATGTACCTTATGTTGTTGAAAAAGTTTAAACGAAAATATAAATTTCTTATTTATGCTTATTGCTTAATGCCTAACCATGCTCATCTCCTCGGAGAAATAAAAGATATCTTATGCTTGTCCAGCTTTATGCACGATCTAAACAGGACTTACACTCTGTATTTCAATCGCAAATACGAAAAAGTCGGCCACTTGTGGCAAGGGAGGTTTAAAAGTAAGATTATTTGCAAGGATCGATATTTGCTTGATTGTTTAACTTATATTGAGATGAATCCCGTAAGGTCTAATCTGATAACTAATGCAGCCGATTATCCTTGGAGTAGTTATAAAGCAAGAATATTAGATGGTCATGATTTTGTATTGGATGAGCTTATGGGGCTTTAGTCTAAAGGGACAGGTACAATCGTAAAATTTAGGCAGGTATCTAAACAAATTTGCACCTGGTGCTATTTTAATTGGATGCGGTCTTCTTTGCGTTTGTCTTTAACATAATTGCTGCGTTCTAAGCTTTTGGCGTATGATTTCAGCTCAGCCCCGAGTTCTCCGATTTGCGCAACATGCTCAATCCTGCGGGATTCATTTGTCACGACGCCTATTGAAATTGAAATGAGAGGGACCTTTTGTTCTTTGCCCTGGCGGTCTTTGGCAAGGATATATCCTCGTTTGCGGTCTGTTTCCGTATAAAAAGACGGGGATTTTTTCTCAAAACCTTCGATGATCTTTGTGCAGAGTTTGTCTACGGAACTCGGTATTGTGACAATGACAAAATCATCGCCTCCGATATGCCCGATAAAATCATCCGGATTTCCCGATTGCCTGACAGAACTGATAAGTATCCTGGCGGTATCGCGGATCACTTCATCGCCGTGTTCAAAGCCATAAGTATCATTATATGCCTTGAATTTATCAAGGTCGCAATAACATACTGCAAATAATGCGCCGCTTTCAAGCCGTTTTGAGAGCTCGTTCAAAATTGAAACATTCCCCGGCAGGCGCGTCAGGGGGTTTGCTTCTAAATCGCGGGATGTACGCCTTATGATCATGCGGATGCGCGCCAGGAGTTCTTTCGGTTCAAACGGCTTAACGATATAATCATCGGCTCCGGCATCTATGCCGTTTACCCTATCATTGATGTCTCCTTTTCCGGTGACCATTATTATAGGTAAATGGCTGAGCAGAAGGTCTTTTTTTACCCTGCGGCAAACCTCGCGGCCGTCCACTTTAGGCATTTTATAATCTACAAGCACCAGGTCCAGGGGCTTTGTTTCAATGATCTTTAGCGCTTCTTCTCCGTCGGGCGCTTCTATGACTTCGTAATTTTCTTCCGAAAGCGTGATCATCAGGATGTCCCGTATATCGGGGTCATCGTCGGCGATTAAAATTCTGATTGGCATAAATAGAGTTCCTCCGAAATAATTTTACGCGCAGGGTAAAGCGAAACTGAACGTGGCGCCGGAATTAAATTTGCTTGTCACCCAGATCCGGCCTCCGTGCGCTTCAATAATATGTTTGACCAAAGAAAGGCCGAGCCCGGTGCCTTTTACCTGCTGGTTAATAAGATTATCAACGCGGTAGAATTCTTCAAATATGGCATCCTGGGCTTCTTCGGGTATGCCGCAACCCGTATCAGTTACATCTATTTGGATTTGGCCGTCGTTTTTCCTGCTGTTCACGATAATCTTTCCGTTTGGAGGGGTAAATTTTAAGGCGTTCCCGATCAAGTTGATGAAAACACGGTTGATTTGAGTTGCATCCGCAAGCACCATGAATGCATTGTCCGGGATATTGGATGAAAATTCAATTTGCCTTTCTTTCAATTGTACGCCTAAGAGATCGATGACGCTTGCCAGGGTGTTCCTTATATCCTGAGGTTCAAGTTTCATGGTTATTTTTCCGGACTCTATGCGTGAAATATCCAGGAGGTCGTTTACAAGGTGCGTTAATTCGTCGCTGTGACGGTTGATTTTATCAAGGCGGAGCCGGACTTCTTCCGGGATGTCCCCGAGTTTTCCCGCCAGCAATATGGAAGCGTATCCTTTTATAGAAGTGAGGGGGGTCCTTAGTTCATGCGAAACAGCAGAAATAAAATCGGTTTTTCTGCGGCTGATGATTTTGACTTCGTTCAGCGCCATCTGCAGGTCGCGCGTCCTTTCCTCGACTTTATTTTCCAGTTCCTGCTGTGCGCGCCAGGTTTTTTCAAAAAGCCTGGCATTCTCCAGGGCCTGGCCGATCTGATTGCCGAAAATAGTGATCAATTCTTCATCCCCTTCGGTTAAGGATATATCAAGATTAAGCGTGCCTACGAAAAATAACCCTTTGTTTCCTTC
Organism: Candidatus Omnitrophota bacterium; assembly: GCA_016867005.1. Classification (GTDB taxonomy): domain Bacteria; phylum Omnitrophota; class Gorgyraeia; order Gygaellales; family Profunditerraquicolaceae; genus VGKM01. The sequence goes on from VGKM01000008.1 coordinate 7,687, forward strand.
TTTGGGGATTATCGGGGCAATGACAAAATCGCGCACTTTAAATTCTTGCGATATCTTTTCCCTCAGCATCGTGCTTTTAGGGAGCGTTGCCGAAGACATGGCCCGTTCATTATGGATCAAATCAAGATAGATATTTTTATCCCCATCAACTGCTTCTTGTATCACCTTTAATTCTTCTTCAAAGTATCCGATATCCATCTTCAGCGAGAATTTTCCGGCAATATCATCCCAAAGGAAGATGCATGCTTTTTCAAAACCAAGCTCTTCCAGATAATCGGGTTCTATCGTTTTAAAGATCTGGTTTTCTTCAAGTGTAGTGCTGATGGTGCGGGAAAGGCGCTGCAATGCATAGAGGCCCGTGATTTTTTTATCCAGTTCTTCCTGGATTTTGTTCAATTCCATATCGGTGCGCACGATTAATTTCGCCTGTTCATCCATTTCGTCGAGCGACTTTTGTAAGTTGGCGATCGTCATCTCAAGTTGTTTTATCCGATCCATTTTAAAGACCATTACAATCACCAGGGAAAATATAGTGATGATCGTGGCAATTCCAAGAATATTAATTAACACTTCGGCCATATTAAATTATATTCCCACTCCAAGAATGGTAATAGTCTGGTTGTGCAGGCGGCTTGCCCCCTGATAATTAGTAGCCCTAAGCGGCGCCTGTTCCCCGTAAGTATAGAATCCGATTAAAGGCACGTCTTTGCCGAGACCCTCTTTTATTATTTGAAGCTCTTTTTGTGCGTCTCTCCTTAATAATATATATCGTGAAACAGAATCAAATACAAGCGCGAAATTAATTTTTTTGCCGAGAAAATCTCTTTTTACTTCTTCGGCAGCATGCGTTGCGGCGTTAAGGCAGGATTCTTTAGTGCCGATCATAAGGCGTATCTGGCAATCCTGGGGTACCGCCCCCTGGAAGACGAGGGAGCCATCTTCGCCTATCGAAATTAAATTCCTTAACAGGTATTCTTCTTCCCCTGATAAATAAATCCCTACCGGATAAAGTATAAAAATCCGTTTTAGCTCTTTTCTTAATTCAGCAATGCTGGATGAGAGATACTCTGCATATATTTCTGCTGCAGGGCGGCCGTCGATTTCATATACTATATTGGCCTCGGAACGTGTTACGCGCCGCAACTTCCCGAGAGGTTTCCAGCCGTGGTTTATCCCGATACCAAAACTAAGCTTGCCCCCTAAAAGCAGGCCGCAGGCAGCATCGCTAAATACGTCATGATTGAAATAAACACCGGTCTTTTTGAAGGCAAGGTTATCTGAAGCGCCTCCTCCGATAATGGGGAAACTTTTCCCCATTCTTGCCTGCATTCCGGTGATCAGGCCCGAGCTGTCCTTTAGCAGGCCGTCGGAAAAAATGATGCTTAAATCACGGCGTACATTCTGAAAACCGTATAGGAGTTTTTCGCCTAATTCTTCGCCTGCTGTGTGCGCCGTTTTATTTTTTATGCCCTCGATGCAGGAGATGTTGAGGTAAATATCTTCCGGCAGCCCAAGGGCCATGACCGCCAGGCCTTCTTTTATAATGTCTGTTTCATAAATTATTGCTGCGGCAGAACATCCCAGGATCGGGCAGTCGTCAAGATATGCGGAAATAGTTTTGAGGATGGTTGGGTATGAAAGCTTGGTAGATGCAAAAACAATCGCCAGGCTGATTTTTTCTTCAGCGGCCGCAGACCTCGCTTTTAAAGCGGCTTCTTTCGCTGCTAAAATCGGGTCCTGTGCTTTACTTAATCCAATACCTACGGTTAAAGACATATAAATGCGCGCCCTTTTTTATTTAGTATATCCTGCTATGCTTTAGGGGTCAATATAATTATTGACCTCGCCCGGCCTTTATATTAAAATAATGCAACAAATTACGGCCCCATCGTCTAGCCTGGTCTAGGACGGATGGTTCTCAGCCATTAAACACCGGTTCAAATCCGGTTGGGGCTACCAAATAATAATTTCTCTTGCTTTTTTTTGTAATTTACTTTATGATAATAAAAAATAAGGAGGCTTAATGAAAGAGCACCTCGGATTTTTAAAAACATCCAGCGCAGTGGTAAAAATTGCTGCCTGGATTTCTTTGTTTTTAGGCATCGTCGGGGGAGTGCTTACGTTTTCCGGCCGCGTCCCTAATATGTCCAATTTAGAGGGACTGGTGAATTTGGCCGTAGCCATATTCTTCTTTTTCTTTTTATATGTCATCGCCAAGATAGCCGATTTGTTGGTAAAGATAATACATGAAATACACGAAATAAAAAAAGCTTAATCAGGAGGAAGGGATGGGCCACCCACAGTTAACAAAAATTGCGGTCATCAGCTTAATGTGTTTTGCGCTTTTAGGCTGCGATAATCTTTCCAAGATGTTTAATCCGAAGAAGAAAGAAACGGCGCAGCAGGTTTCCGGTGTAGTCGTTGCTAAAGTGGCCAATAAACCATTGACATTGGAAGCATTTAACAGAGAAGTCGATACTTTTAATGCTGCAATTGAAGCTGCAATTGAAGCCAATCCGGATTTGACTCTCGAGCAGAAAAGAGAGCAAAAGAAGAAAAACGCCATAAATACCCCGGAGAGAAAACTTGAATATTTAAATACTGTAGTCATACGAAGGATGGTCTTTGCACAGGCAGCTATTGATAAAGGGCTGGAGCGAAGGCAGGATATTAAAGATGCTTTAGAGATCAGCAGGGAAAGCATCCTGGCTGAAGAAATGCAGGATCAGATTACCAAGAATATAGATATTAGTCAGAGTGAACTCGAGGCTGCGTATAAAAGCGTGAAAGATCAATTAAAGCAGCCTGAAGAGCGGAAATTACGAGAGATTGTAGTAAAGACAGAAGCTGAAGCAAAGCAAATACTTATGGAATTATTGCAGGGTGCCGAATTCCCTGTGCTTGCAAAAGAGCGTTCTATCGCTGCTTCTAGTAAAAATTCAGGGGATCTTGGTTTTGTTACTAAGGGGCAAAAAGGCGGTGCATTTGATGACAGCGTTTTTTCTCCCGGTTTACAGCAGGGTTCCATTAGCAGCATATTTAAAGGTCCGGATGGCTACTATCTTGTTAAGATAGAAGCCATCAAAGAAGGAAAGCAATTGACTTTAGCTGATGTGCAGGATCAGCTAAAAGAAAGATTGCTTGGCCTAAAAACACAGGATGAATTGGACAAATTCTATAATCAGGTTTCCAAAGATAATATCCGGATAGAAATACAGGAAAGCTTAATTAAATAATATGGCCGTACAATTACAGAAACAGCAGATATACTTAATTGCGGGTATTGGCTTGGCTTTGGTTGCTTTATTTATGATTAAAGTTTATCTTGACCAGCAAAAAGCTGCTTCTGAGCAGGCAGCTGCGCAGAAATTTAAGGCTTTGCAGGCGAATCAGACCGCGGTTTTAGTTGCAAAGACCGATATTGCCAAGGGCAAAATCGTGGATGCAGATAATTTTACTACCAGTATTGTATTAAATCAAAATGTGCAGCCGGGCGCGGTTACTTCTTTGGATAGAATTGCCGGTATGACTACAGTAGCACCTGTTTCCAAAGGCGAGCAGGTTACTTTAAGTAAGTTCAGCTATGTTTCAGGCGGTGGTGATTTGGCGCAGGTAACTCCTACCGGAAAGCGCGCAATTACTGTAGCCGTAGATAATATTTCTTCTCTTGCCGGAATGATTAAGGCAGGCGACCATGTTGATGTTATTGCCATGATCCCTCAGGCTACCATCGGGATGGACGGAAAGCAGACCTCACAATTGGTTACTCTACCTGTGTTTCAAAATGTTCAGGTGCTTGCAGTAGGCCAACAGACAACGGCTGTGCCAAAAAGCGATATAAGGTTCAGGGGCGCAGAGCAGAAACAGGAACAGAGCCCTTTAATAACGCTTTCGCTTGGCCCGCACGAGGCAAGTTTAATCGCTTTTATACAGGAGCAGGGGAAAATCAGGTTAGTTTTGCGTTCACCCGGCGATACTAAGTTTGAGCCGGTGCAGGCGGCAAGCTGGGATACTCTTTTTTCATATGTATTCCCTGAGCGGAATATCCCCAAGCCGGAAGAAGTGCATGCGCCGAGCGACTATGTGGAGATTTATAGAGGGATGACCAAGGAAAAAGTCCTTTTAGCCAAATAATATTATGAGAAAAAAAATATTTTTGTTGTTCATCGCTGTACTTATGCTCAATTTTGTCCTGCCGCATACCGATTTTGCCGCTAACGACGAAGAAATTCTGAAAATATATATGGGGCAGATAAAAGTCATGCCTGTGAGCCACCCTGCCAGGATCGTCATCGGAAATCCCGAGGTCCTTGATGTCGCCAATGTCGGGGTAGAGCAGCTTACACTGACTCCAAAAGCTACGGGTACGACTACTTTGGTCATTTGGGATAACTACGGGGAAAAATCTTATAAAGTTAAGGTCTTCCGTCAGAATATGGAAGATATTAAAATGCGTATAGATAATGTCCTTAAAAACCTGGATTTGCCGAATATTTATACCCAAGCAGTTGATGAAGAAAACAAAGTTTTTCTTCTGGGCGATGTGAAGACAGCCGAAGAAAGAGAAAGAGCGCTGACCGCGCTGGGTACCTTAAAAGAAAATATTGTCGATCTTTTGTTGGTTAAGGAGCTGGAAGCGGTTGTTGACATAGATGTTCAGGTTGTGGAAATGGACAAGGACATGACCAGCACTTTGGGGTTTACCTGGCCGGGTTCGGTTACTTTAACTGATGCTTCCATACCGGTTACAAGCGCGGTGACCGGGTTGAATAATGTTTTTTATCTGTCTAAATTTACCCGCAGTGCATTTAATTTTACCTTTGATGCTTTGATCCAGGAAGGTAAGGCGCGTGTATTATCGCGCCCCCGTCTTGCCTGCCAGAGCGGCAAAGAAGCGGAATTATTGGTCGGCGGAGAAAAGCCGATCTTTACCACAACCGTTGCTGCCACAACCGGCGCAGAAGGCACGGAAGTTGAATATAAAGAATTCGGCATTAAATTAAAGATCAAGCCCACTGTTACGGATGAAGAGAGGATAAAATTAGTCCTTGGGGTCGAGGTAAGCGAAGTAGGGACCGCAGAAATAATCGGCGCGACTAATGCCCCTACAGCTAAAGCATATCCTCTGACAAAAAGGACAACCTCTACCGAGCTATTCCTTAACAACGGCCAGACCATGGCAATCAGCGGTTTAATTAAAGAGAAATTCGAGGAAGATATCCGCCGTACGCCGTGGTTAAGCGATTTGCCTTTGATCGGCAATGCATTTAAGCAGAAGATTACAAAATACGGAGGAGGCCAGGGCGAAAGGGGCAATACGGAATTATTTGTTATGCTCACCCCGACAATTGTCAGCAGTGAAAAAGATATCGAACAGGAGAGGGCTTTTAGAAAAGCAAAACAACAAAAAGAAAAAGAAGCCGCTCTTCAGGAAAAACCGATTGTTAAGCCGACTGATGTGGTGAGTTCGCCGGCTTTAGTTATGCCTACGCCTCTCGAAGGTTATACAAAAATTATCCAAAAACGCATTTTAGACAAATTAACCTATCCCCCTCAGGCCAAAGATGCCGGTTTCCAGGGCTCGGTAACAGTCAGCGTCCATCTTTCTTATTCAGGCGACCTTTTGGATGTGGGTGTAAAAAATTCTTCGGGCCATGCTATTCTGGACTCCAATGTTATAACTGTCGCCCGGGGGATAAAGAAATTCCCGCCCTTCCCTCCGTCGATAGAAAAAAAAGAGATCTGGCTCGATATCCCTATTGATTACCGTTTAGAGTAAAAATGTCGAAAGTCATTGTAATATTCAGCACAAAAGGCGGCGTAGGTAAAACCCTGGTTGCCTCAAACCTGGCTGTAAGCTTGGGCCATGATGAGAAGAAACGGGTTTTGCTGATTGATCTGGATTTACATGCGGTAGGCGATATGAGCCGGATGCTGGACCTGCATCCGCAAAAAGCAGCCGTAGACCTGATCAACCTTTTGAAGAAAAAACCGCAGGCCGTTAAAAAAGAAGATTTTGTCGTCTCAAGCCCCTCCTTGAACATTGATTTTCTCCCCGGCGTATTAAAGCCCCAGCAATCGCCCCATCTTGAACCGGAAAAAATGAAAGATGTCCTGGCTTTATACGGCCCGGAATACGATTATATCGTTATTGATGCGGGTAGAAATTTCAGTGAGATATTCATTAATATACTGAATATGTCCAACCTTATACTTCTTGTTGTAACTCCCGATATCCTTTCTATCTATCAGACAAAATGGGCGCTGGATACACTTCAATTCCTCCATTTTCCTCTTACAATGATACGGCTTGTGCTTAACCGTGCAGAATCAATCTCAAGCATCAGCTGGCAGGAGGTAAGAGTGAGTTTGCCCGTAGATATTATTACGCGGATCCCTTCTGAAGGAAGGGTCGCGGGCCAAGCCATCAACCGGGGAGTGCCGATAGTTATAGATAATCCTAAAACAAAGATAGGCCAGGCATTGAAGGGCTTTGCGCATGAGTTGGCCACGCAGGAAAATATGTTTCTAGAACATCGCCAGATCGATGAAATGAAGATTAAAGAGGCGGCGGTAGAAAAAAACGGCGAATTCTGGCAGAAACAGGGGCTTACCGAGGCATTGCCTGAGCTGGTGATTAATGAAGAGGTTGATGAAATACTCCTGTTAAAGCGCCGGATACATGCGCGCCTGATCGATGAGTTGAATCTTAAGCGTATGGATTCGCGGTCTTTTAGCGACGCCAGAAAGACAAAGGAACTGAAATCTAAAGCAGAAATGATGGTAGCAAATTTTCTTGCCGAGGAAGCAGGCATGTTGATATCGAGTTCCGATGTAAGGAAGAAACTGGTAAAAGAGATCCTTGATGAGGCCCTGGGCCTGGGGCCCTTGGAGGACTTACTGGCAGACCCGGCTATCACCGATATTATGGTGAACAATAAAGATGAGATATATATTGAGCGGTTCGGAAAATTGGAGTTGACCAGCAAGAAATTTATTTCAAATGAACAGGTAAAGACCATCATCGAGCGGATAATCGCGCCTATCGGCAGGCGCATAGACGAATCAGTGCCGATGGTGGATGCCCGTCTTCCCGACGGTTCGCGCGTTAACGCCATAATCCCTCCTTTGTCTTTAACCGGGCCGTCACTCACAATACGTAAATTCCGCAAAGAAAGGTTTCAGATTGAAGAGCTCATCGGCATCAATACCTTGAGCAAGGCCATGGCTGATTTTATCAGGGCCTGCGTTGTTTCAAGAAAAAATGTCATTGTTTCAGGCGGTACGGGAAGCGGTAAAACTACTGTTTTAAACGTCCTTTCTTCTTTTATCCCCAATAATGAGCGTATAGTCACAATAGAAGATGCAGCCGAATTAAAATTAACCCAGGAACACTGGGTCCGTCTTGAGTCCCGTCCGCCTAATATCGAAGGAAGAGGCGCTATTACGATCAGAGAGTTATTCAGGAATACTCTGAGGATGCGGCCGGACAGGATCATAATCGGCGAGTGCCGCGGCGTAGAAACTTTAGATATGTTACAGGCAATGAATACGGGCCACGACGGCTCAATGACTACGGTGCATGCCAATTCAACCCATGATGCCCTAACCCGTTTTGACTCAATGATTTTGATGTCAGGAATAGAGTTGCCGATCAGGGCAATCCGCGAGATGATAGCCGCGGCCATAGATGTTATTGTGCATACTGCCCGCCTCCCTGACGGGACCCGCAAGGTTTTGCAGGTAACCGAGATCGCCGGGATGAAGGATGAATTGCACATCGACTTGCGCGATATATTTACTTTCAAGCAAGTAGGTATTGATGAAGCCGGAAATGTACTCGGAAATTTTGTCCCCACCGGATATGTGCCTTCGTTTATCGAAGAGATAAAAGTTAAAGGCATCGCCCTTTCAGAAGATATCTTTAAGGCCCCGTGAAAATAACCAATAAAACTAAGAATACCTGTTTAGCAGAAAACGCGGTTATTGCCGCTTCCTTGTTTAAGCGCATGAGAGGGCTTTTAGGAAGAGACGGCTTAAAAGTTGGGGAGGCCCTGGTTTTAAAGCCCTGTAATTCCGTGCATTCTTTCTTCATGCGTTTTACAATTGATGTTGTATTCGTTAATGGCCATAATTGTGTAGTAAAAACCCTTTCTTCGTTAAGGCCGTTTCGTTTAAGCGGCATATATTTCTTCTCCAGTTTTGCGGTTGAGCTTCCTGCCGGCACCATTCTTGCCACTTCCACAGAAAAAGGCGACCTCCTTGCTTTTATCGCATAATATTTTTCAAATTCAGTTGACAATCCAGCCAATAAAGAGTATAAATAAAGTGATTAACTATTTCTTAAACTATGAACTATAAATACCGATTATTATTAATTATCCTTCTCTTCTCTTTGTTGCCCTTTGCGCAAGTCATTCTCGCTCAATCGGCTGTAGAAAGGGCTACCCGGGAAACCGATATTTTAAGCAGGCCCGGGCAATATCAAGAAAGATTGAAAGAGATCCCGGAGAAGCCGCCGGAGCCGAAATTAAAGGAACCGCCCGCAGCAAAAGAAGGAGAAAAGAAGTTTTATCTCAAGAAAATCATCCTTACCGGTTGTGAGTATTTTGCCTGCAGCGAATTTGACCCTATCTTAGCGAAATACGAAGACAAAGAGGTTACTTTAAGCCAGTTACAGGCATTAGCCAAGGAACTTGAGCGTGAGTATTTAAGAAGAGGCGTGATTGCCGCGGCATTTGTGCCTGCGCAGGAGATTAAAGACGAGACAGTCACTCTGCAGGTTGTTGAAGCGAAAATGGGAGAATTGAAAATCCAGGAGGCAAAGTATTTTAAGAATTCCCGCCTTAGCCGTTACTGGAAGGTCCCCGCCGGCACGACAATGCGGTATGACCTTCTTTCGCAGAGCATACAGATGATGAATAAGAACCCGGATCGCGAAGTAAAGGCCGCGCTCTTTGCCGGATCAAAGCCCGGGACCACAGATGTAATGTTAACTCCGCGCACGCGTTTTCCGATTCACGGCACTTATTCTTTTGATAACGAAGGAGTAGCTAGTTCCGGCAAGAAAAGAGTGGGCTACGGCATAAGGCATAATAATTTCCTGGGGTTTGACGATACCTTTATTGCCGGCTCTACTTTTGGCCGTTCATTTAACGGGACTTATTATTATCATACCCTGCCTTTAAATTACAGCGGCCTGAGCGTCCTTTATGGTTATAGCCGCAGTGAGTCAAAGCCGTTAAAAGAGTTTAGCGGGACAGGCCTGAAATCAGAAGCAGTAAACTCTAATATTTCCCTGAGACAGGATTTATATGATAAAGATGATTATATCGGAGAAGTTTTCTTTGGTTTTGATGCGAATGATAAAACAATAAAAACCAATACCGGCCCGATAAACCGCGACAGGGAGAGGATTTTTAGCATCGGCGGTAATTTCATCACTAGAAAAGTCGGGAGCACTACTTATATTTCTCCTGAAATTTCCCATGCAGTCAGTTCTTTTGGCGCAACCGGAAAAAATAACCCTTTGGCTTCGCGTGGAGCGTATCCTGTTTTTACTATATTTAATTTAGGTGTTTCCCATAAAAGAGTGCTCCCTTATAATTTGCAGACGAACCTAAGGTTTAAAGGCCAGGCTGCCTCCAGGAAGTTGACGCCACAACAGGAATTCGGTTTAGGAGGCATTGATTCTGTAAGGGGTTATCCGGCAAGCGATTACCTTGCCGACAATGCTTTATTTACCAGCGTGGAGCTGCTTGCACCGGCATTTTTTATCCCTGCTGAATGGAAATTGCCATATGCCGAAGATACGCTGAAGAATCAAACTACGCTGGTTGGGTTTGTTGATTATGGCTGGGGCATGAGGCGCGGGGCTTTGCCTACTGAAAAAAGAGATGTGAATATGCTGGGCATTGGACAGGGCGTGCGGTTTAATCTTTTTAACCAGGCACTATTGCGCCTGGAATGGGGCTTTCCTGTAGCATGCAATAATCCTCAAACAGAAGGCGGCAGAGGCAGGTTTCATTTTTCAGTAGATTTCCAGGATAAGTTGCCTGAGGAAATAGAGCGGATTAAGAAAATTCAGGAAGAAGAAAATATCCAAAGATGGTCCTGGGCTTTGGTAAACCAGGAGTTGTCCCGTCCGGGGAGCGCATTAGGCAAAAAAGTATACGGCTTGCTTCATTCTGCGAGAGAAGCTTATAAAGACGGGAAATTCAAAGAATCAATGAAGTATTATGAGGACTTGCGCGATACAAGTATGTCTTTATACCGCCAGGCAGAGGATTATGTGCGTAGCTGCCTTGAGCAGGAAAAAGAATTGAAAGCTTCATTAAAGCTTGCTTCTACTACGTCCCAGCAAGGTAACGTAAATGAAGCAAAGCAGCTTTGGCAGAAAATTATCAGTGATTCACGGCCCAAACAATTAATTCTGGAATTTTAAAAGAGGAGGAATTAAATGCAAAGATTGGGATTTGGCTTAATCCATATTTTCTTATTAGGCATTGTTCTTTGGGTGGCGCCTGTTATGGCTCAAGAACAAGTAAGCGAAAATGTCTCACCTACACCTTTGGCTGAAACGCCTGTTTTATCCGAGACAACGCAAAAGGAGCAAGTTGAAGTTAGCGCTGAGGCAGTAAACAAAGTTATGCCTTCCTACAACTTAAATTTAAAACAGTTAATTGATGAAGCAAATAAAAATATAAATAAAGTTGATGCAAAACTTAAAGAAGAGGAGATATTTGAGCGTAATAAAGAAAGGGAATTAAAAGTCCGGGAGAATTTTGAAAGAGGGAATAGTTTATATGCAGAAGGTAAATTAAAAGAAGCTAAAGAAGCATGGAATGAGGCCCTTTCAATCACCAAAGACCCGGAAATGAAAGGATATATCCAGCAAGCAGAGAAAAAAGCTAAGGAAGAAGAAACTGCAAAGCGCGAGGCAGAATTAGAAGCAAAAAGAAAACAAGAAAATGAAGCTAGAGAACAAGCGCGGCTTGCAGCAGAACAAAAACGTCAGGAAGAATTAGCCCAAAAAGAAGCTGCGAAGAAACAGCGCGAAGAGCAAGCACGCTTAGAAAAACAACAAAAAGAACAAGAACGTGCCAGGCAAAAGGCTGAAGAACAAAGAAAAACTGAATTAAAGAAACAGCAGGATGCACAAGCAAAAGCAGAGAAAGAAGCCAATCGCCAGGAAGAGCTTGCGAAAAAAGAAGCTGAGCGTCAGCAAAAAGAACAAGCAAGAATTGAAGCTGAAAGCAAACGTCAGGAAGAATTAGCCCAAAAAGAAGCTGCGAAGAAACAGCGCGAAGAGCAAGCACGCTTAGAAAAACAACAAAAAGAACAAGAACGTGCCAGGCAAAAGGCTGAAGAACAAAGAAAAACTG
>VGKM01000009.1 GCA_016867005.1 Candidatus Omnitrophota bacterium
CTGGCGGCACTTGTTATGCCGCGGTTGATCAGCAATTGGGATAATATCCCGGAGATTTTCAGCTCTTTACTTAAAATTTCCTGCAGGGCGGGATTTTTTTTGTGGATGTTTAAGATTTTGTGGCTGTTCATGGGCTCCTACATCTTCTCAGGACTGGACACTCCCAGAAGTTTCAACCCGGTTGAAAGCACGATTCTTGCGCCGTTAATAAGCCCTAGCCTTGCCTCGGTAAGCGCATCATCATCGCTTAGAACCCTGTGCAGATCATAAAATTTATGGAAATGTTCAGCCAGTTCCTGGAGATATACGGTAAGCATAAAAGGGTCCTGGGTCAGCACACAAACATTCAGGATATACGAAAACTGCCATAGTTTCTTTAAAAGCGAGATCTCTTCTGCCTCCTTTAACAATAAAAGGCTGCTACTCTTTATCTTGGCCCTCTTGCCGGCAGAGCGTAAAATCGAACAGATCCTTGCATGCGCATACTGCACATAATAAACAGGGTTTTCAGAAGTTTGTTTTTTCGCTATTTCAAGGTCAAAATCAAGGTGGCTTGAAGTTCGCCGCATCAGGAAAAAGAACCTTGCGGCATCGCTGCCTACTTCATCAAGCACTTCCCTCAAAGTTATAAATTCTCCCCGCCGCGTTGACATTTGCACTGGCTTGCCGCCGCGGAAAATCGTTGCCAGCTGCACAATAATAATGGAAAGTGACGCCGGGTCTTTGCCGAAAGCAGCACACGATGCCTTTAGCCGGTTGATGTAGCCGTGATGGTCAGGCCCCCAGAGATTGATCAATAATTCAAAACCGCGCCGGTATTTATCCCTGTGGTAGGCAATATCAGGCGCAAGGTAGGTAAAACTTCGGTCGCTTTTTACTACAACCCTGTCTTTATCGTCGCCAAAAACAGTCGATTTGAACCAAACAGCCCCGTCCTGCTCATAGAGGTAGCCCTTTTCTCTCAAGACAAGAAACGCTTTCTCGATTTTCCCCGATTCTCTCAATGACCTCTGGCTGTACCAATAATCAAACTTTACCCCGAAATCAGCCAGTTCCTGTTTTATAATCCCGAGTATATGGTCTTTGCCGAATTCTGAGAAATCTTTTATTTCTAAATGCTTGTCTTTAATAATCCTGGCAATATCAGTAATATAATCGCCCTGATAATAATCTTCGGGAAACTCAATATTCTCTCCGTTTAATTCCTTAAGGCGCAGCTCAATCGAACGCCCGAGGATATTAATTTGGTTGCCTTCATCATTAAGATAATACTCCCTTTTGACCTTGAAACCGCTGAATTCTAAGACATTACTCAGGCAATCTCCGACAGCAGCCTGCCGCGCATGCGCAACCGATAGTGCCCCGGTGGGATTAGCGCTCACAAACTCAATTAAAACTTTTCTTCCCTTGCCGTAATTGACTTTTAAAGCCGGATATCCTTTTGTTAATATTAATTTTAAGTATTCCAGGAAAAAATCGTTATGGAGGTAAAAATTTATGAAACCGGCGCCTTCAACCCTGATGTCTTCAATAAACTTGTCTAATTTGTGCTTTTTTAGGCTGGATTTGATCCCGGAAATGATCTCTTTAGCTACTTCAACCGGGGATTTCTTGATAATCTTTGCAAGCTTTAAAGCTATATTTGTGGAAAGCTCTCCGAAACGGGGATCAGTAGGAAAATCAAGTATGACTTCCGGCAGCTCTTCTTTTTTTAATCCGAGCTTTTTTAGGGATTGATTTATTGCCGCGGTTAAGTGGTCTTGTATTGGTTCCATGTCTAGAGTGTATCCTTATTCTTTTCGCGTCGCTCCAGAGGCGCTCCAAAGAATAAAACTCTCTCATCGGTTTATAAAATATATGGGCTACAACTCCGGAAAAATCGAGGACTATCCATCCTGATTCGTCAACAGGGGAAACCCTTGAGAGAGGTTTTATTCCGTGGGACTCTAAATCTTCCTGAATTGCCGTGCTGATTGCATTTACCTGCCTCAGTGAACCGGCAGTTGTGATTACAAAGTAATCGCAAAAACTAGCCGCAGGCCTCATATCCAATACAACTACCTGCGCGCCTTTCTTTGACTTAATAACATCGGCAACGCGAAGAGCTAAGTTCTTAGTTTCTATTTGAGTAACCCTCCTTGATGATTCGACTTGCGCAAGGGCCTTATAAAAAACGAAGCCGAAGGGTTAGTTAATTACTTCTTGCCTAAAATCTTATACATGCCTGTACCGCAATCCGGGCATTTGCCTTTTACTGCCAATCTGTCATTTTTCATAGTAACTTTTTGTTCGTCTTTCATTTCCTTCTTTGACTTACATTTTACACAATATCCTTTTTCAGCCATTGCTCCTCCTTGCCCAGAAAGGGCACACTGGCGCAAATCCGATAAACGCCAGGTGTTGTCCATTTTTAAAATGAGAATTGATTTTGTTTTATAATATCACACCTTGTTTTTTATGTCAAATTATACTTTGCTCTTATGATTGACCATCCTGCGGGGCCTCTCCTCAAGCTCTCCGACAATTTCTTCGATCAGGTCTTCTAAAGTAACCAGTCCCGCCGCCTTTTTGTCCTTGTCGGTTACAATCGCTATCTGAACTTTATTCTGTTGAAATTTCTTCAGGACTTCGCTGACCTTGGCCTGGCTATCGACATAAAACGCCTCGTTAATCAGATCCTGAAGCACGAATAGCTCCTTGTCCCTCAAAAGATAGTGCAGGTCGCTTGCATAGATTATGCCGATCACATTATCAATCGAATCTTTATAAACCGGCAGGCGGACATAGCCGATCTCTGCAAAAATGTCCAGAATCTCATCGGCATCTGAATCGACGCTGACGCCGGTCATTTTATCTTTTGGGGCCATGATGTCGCTTACTTTGGTATTGCCGAATTCAAAGATACGCTGCAGCATCTTTCTTTCTTCTTCATTGAGGAACCCTTCTTCTTTGCCTATCTCAATCATCAGGCGCAATTCCTCTTTTGTGAAGATCGCCTTCTTTTGTGCCTGGTCAATGCGCAGCATCTTAAGGATCAGGTTACTTGCCCCGGTAAATATCAATATTATCGGATGGAATATTTTTATAAAAATTTCCATTAAAGGCGCGGTCAGGACCGCCACTTTTTCCGTTTGCTTTGCGGCGAGCATCTTCGGGGTGATCTCGCACATTATAAGGACAAAGAATGTTGCGACGAAAGTCGAAGTGACCACCCCCAGCTTATATCCTAAAAAATGGACAAAAATTGCGGTAGCTATAGCAGAAATAGCGATATTTACAAAATCATTGCCTATAAGGATTGCCGCGATAAATTTATCTAATTTCGAAATCAAACGTTGTATATTCTGGGCGCCCTTTTTCCCCTGGGAAATCATATGGCGCAGCCGTATTTTACTCAGTCCTATAATTGCCGTCTCCGAAGCAGAAAAGAAAAACGACATAAGCGCCAGCGCAAAAACTAAAACAGCCAAAGAAATAATATACACAGTATCCATATCTAACCTATTGAAAGAATGCCCCTGATGTCTGCCTCACTTTCTTTTAACGGCCCGATTAAAGCAAGGTTCATCGAACTATCATTAAATACCAGTTTTGCGGCTTTAGCTATATCCCCTAACTTTATCCCGGATACTTCCCTGATGATCTCTTTTAAGGTAAAGGTCTTATTCAGAAAAATCGAACTTTCTGCTATCCAAAACATATTATCAAGTGTATCTTCAAGCGCCAAAGAAAGCTGGCCCAGATAAAAATCCTTGGCACGCCTGAATTCGTCTTTAGTAACGGGGCCATCCTTTATTTTCTTTAATTCAAATAAAATGACCTTTACAGCATCAATCACTTTTTTATTATCTATGCCTGCGTGCACAACAAAACTGCCTGTATCCTGAAAACGTTTTAATTGCGATCCGATCTCATAAGCAAGCCCTCTCTTTTCCCTTACCTCATTAAAGAGCCGGCTGGACATATTTCCGCCTGTGATGATATTGAGCAGCGCCAAAGCATGCCTTAAGGGGTGGGCTCTCTCAAAAGCCCTGAAACCCAGGGCTAAATGGGTCTGCTCGGTATCCTTATTGAATAACTTCATCTGCGGCGCCCTCTGATTTTCTTTTGCTTGTTCGAAACCTCCCGGGGCTGCCGGGCTGCATGACGGAAAAATATCCTCGATCATCCTGAATAGTTTGCGATGGTCTAATAAACCCGCAGCACTGATAACGATATTTTTCGGTATATAATTCTTCGCCTTAAAATCAATGAGGTCCTCTCTTTTTAAGCCGCATACTGAATCGGCTGTCCCAAGGATGCTCTCACCCAACGGTTGTTCCGGCCAAAGCAGCCCATCCAGCAATTCATGGACATAACTGTGCGGCAGGTCCTTATACATTTTGATTTCTTCAAGGATGACCGTACGTTCCTTTTCCAGGTCAATCGGGGAAAACAAAGGGTTCTTTACCATATCCGAGAGGATATTTAATGCCAGCTCCATATGCTGATGGGGAATTTTTACCAGATAGCAGGTCGCTTCTTCTGAAGTAAAACCGTTTAAAGCCCCACCCACTCCCTCGATGGATTCTTTGATCTTGGAGCAGGAGAAACTTTTACTGCCCTTAAAAAGCATATGCTCTATAAAATGCGATATCCCTTTGATCCTCGTGGATTCATACCTTCCGCCGACCTTTATCCATATCCCCAATGCAACTGACTGCATCCCGGGCATAGGATGAGTGACGACTTTTAAACCGTTCTTGAGTTTGAATTTTTTGTACACGCCTCTAACCCCTTAAACCCGAAACAAAACGGCTTACCTTGCTTGCCAAACCGGGTTTGCCTAAATTTTCCCTGATCTTATTTACCACAGCACTCCCTACAATAACACCGTCTGCAAACCTGTTGACCTCTTTAACCTGAGCTGCGTTTGAAATGCCGAATCCTGCGCAAACCGGTTTTAAAGTCAGTTTTTTGATCGCCCTGATATTCTTAGCCAGGTCTTGCGATATTTTTTTCCGCGCGCCTGTTGTGCCGGTCAAAGAAACATAATAAATGAACCCCGAGGAATATTGTGCATTCAGCTTGATCCTCCTGGTAGAACTTGTCGGAGAAACAAAGAAAACCGTATCAATACCGATTTTTCTTGCCTTCCTGACCAAGCCCTTACCCTCTTCAGGAGGAAGATCAGGGATGATCACGCCATCAACACCCGCATTTTTTGCGCGCTTCAGAAAATTCCCTTCTCCCATACAGAATACGGGATTATAGTAAGTCATGAGGCCTATAGGGATACCGGTTCTAAGGCGGGCCTTCCTGACCAGGTTAAAGATCTTATCCAGGTCAGCTCCTTTTTCCAGCGCCTTCTGAGAGGACTCCTGGATTACCGGCCCGTCTGCCATAGGATCAGTAAAAGGAACGCCTAATTCAATTATATCGACGCCAATCCTGGAAAATTCCAGGATCAGCTTATAAGTCGTATTTAAATCAGGATACCCTGCAGTAATAAAGACAATAAATGCCTTCTTTTTGGCCTTACGCAACTCTTTAAACTTTTTATCTATCCTATTCACTTCAGCTCCCCACCTTTCACCTAACACCTATATTTTCCGTAACTATCCCCAAATCCTTATCTCCTCTGCCTGAAAGGCAGACAATAACCGATGATTTCCTTAATTTCCCGGCATCTTTTTTCAGATATGCGACCGCATGGGCAGATTCCAAAGCAGGGATGATCCCTTCTGTTTTACTTAACAATTCAAAAGCTGAAAGCGCCTCTTTGTCATTTACGGATACATATTTTGCGCGGCCGATTTTTTTATAGTAAGTATGCTCCGGCCCGACGCCCGGATAATCAAGCCCTGCGGAAATTGAATGCGTAGGCATTACCTGCCCTAATTTATCTTCCAATAATCCCGACTTGGAGCCATGCAAAACGCCGATATCCCCTTTTACCAATGTCGCTGCATGTTCTCCGGGCTTGATTGCCCTGCCGCCTGCCTCTACGCCGACGAATTTTACTTTCTTGTCATTGAAGAACGGATGGAACAGCCCCATGGCATTACTGCCTCCACCGACACAGGCAATCAGATAATCTGGAAGCTTATGCTCTTTCCGTAAAAATTGCGCCCTTGCTTCTTTGCCTATGACCGATTGGAAATCCCTCACCAGCATAGGATAGGGATGCGGGCCGGCAACTGAACCGATTATGTAATGGGTATTGCGCACATTGGTAACCCAATCACGAAGGGCTTCAGTCATTGCGTCTTTCAGTGTTTTTGCCCCGCTTTTTACCGGGATAACGCGCGCGCCCAGCAATCTCATCCTGAAAACATTTAATTTCTGCCTCTCCATATCTTCTTCGCCCATAAAAACATCACACTTGAGGCCGAACATTGCCGCAACCGTCGCAGTAGCGACTCCGTGCTGGCCGGCGCCTGTCTCTGCGATAACGCGGGGCTTCTTCATCTTCACCGCTAAAAGCACCTGCCCTAATGTATTATTGATCTTATGGGCGCCGGTATGCAGCAGGTCTTCGCGTTTCAGGTATATTTTGCTTATCCCGAGTGTTTTGCTTAAATTTACGGCTAGATACAGAGGCGTGGGCCTGCCTGCGTATTCTTTTAAGTAATAATTAAGAAGCTGCTTGAATTTTTTGTCATGCCTGGCGGCCTTGTATTCTTTAAGAAGTTCATCCAAGGCGAACATCAATGTCTCAGGAACAAACCTGCCGCCGAAACCGTCGAAATGCCCGAACTTATCCGGTAATTTAGCCATGTATTCTCCTTGCCCTTCTGATAAATTCCCTAACCTTTTTATGGTCTTTCCTGCCGGGTGTTTTTTCCAGCAAGCTTGAAGCATCTACCCACGCAGGCCTTGCTTCTTTGATCGCCCTTCTTACGTTTCTTTCGCTCAATCCCCCGGATAAAAAAACCGGCCGCCTAATCCTGTCCAGGTGCCTTATCAATTTCCAATCAAATTCTTTCCCTGTGCCTCCGGCTTTAGAAGGAAAATAGTTATCAAAAAGATAGGCAAATGGATGGTATTCTAACAATTCATTCTCATCAATATGGTTTTTCACTCTAAAGGCCTTAATGACCTTAAAATTGCCGAACCTTGCGCAGTACTGCGGGCTTTCATGCCCGTGAAATTGCAGCATATTTAATGAGCAGAGCTTGGCAATGCGCCTGATATTTTTTTCTCGTGCATTGACAAATACTCCAACTTTTATTGTGTTACGGGGGAGCTTTTTAATTATCTCTGCTGCCTTCCGGGGGTCAATATAGCGGGGGCTCTTTTTGTAAAATACAAAACCCAGCGCATCGCAAGAAGCATTTACAGACACCAAAGCATCTTCCAGATTAGTTATCCCGCAGATTTTGACTTTAATCATATTCTACCAACCCATCACCTCTTCGACTTTGCGGCGGATGTCAGGCGCCTCCATAAATGCCTCTCCTATCAAAACCGCATTTACACCCAACACCTTAAGGAACAGGATGTCCTGATAGGATTTTAATCCGCTTTCCACTACCACGGTTTTGCCTTTAGGGATCAGGATAAAAAGCTTCTCAGTGGTCTTTAAATCAACTTCCAGTGTATGCAAATCACGGTTATTTATGCCGATAAGCGGCGGTTTTAAGGTCAAAACCTTTTTTAATTCCTTTTCATTATGGACTTCGACAAGATAGTCCATACCGAGGGAATCCGCAAGCTGCATTAATTCAGTTAATTTTTCTTTAGTCAACAGGTCTGCGATTAAAAGTACGGCATCTGCGCCGAAGGCGCGCGACTGATAAACCTGATACGGCTCTAAAATAAAATCTTTCCTCAATACAGGCACATCGATTGCCTGCTTGACCTGGTTCATATAGGAAATATCCCCCAGAAAAAAATCCTCCTCAGTCAGGACCGATACTGCCTGGACTCCGGCATCCTGATAAGCCCGGGCTATTTCCTCTAAATTAAATTCCGCACGGATGACGCCGCGGCTGGGAGAGGCCTTCTTGATCTCGGCTATTAATGCGATTTGGCGCGGTTTATTGATCGCCTCTAAAAATGGCCTTGCGGGAGGAAGCCCCTGGATCATATTTTTCAGCTCTTCTTCGCTTAACTGCTGTTTAGCCAATGCAATTCTTTCCTGTTTCTTAAGCACTATTTCTTTTAAACAGTCGTTTTTTTTCATTCTTTTTTGGACACCTTCTTTAATAGTTCCAATTTTTCCAGGGCTTTTTTGCTGTCAAGCGAATCTTCGGCCATGGCAATCCCTTCTTTGATTGACCTGGCTCTATCTGCGGCAAAAATTGCGGCAGCGGCATTTAAAACAACGATATCGCGCTTAGGCCCTCTTGCACCATTTAGAATATCAAGCAGGATCATAGCGTTATCCGAAACGCTGCCCCCGTTTAAATCATCTTTGCCTGCCCTCTTAATACCGAAATCTTCCGGCTTGATTTCATAATTTATATTCCCCTCTGGCTTGACTTCCGCAACAAAAGTAGGGCTGGCCGTGCTAATCTCATCCAACCCGTCGTTTCCGTGCACAACTAAAGCATGCCTTGTCCCAAGATTCCTTAATACCTCTGCCAGGCGCAATACCCAGCTGCGGTCATAAACACCTACTAACTGATGAGTAGCTGCAGCGGGGTTGCTTAAGGGGCCTAAAATATTGAACATTGTCCTTTTACCGATTGATTTACGCGCTTCCATTGCATATTTCATCGCCGGATGCAGCTTCTGCGCGAATAAAAAAGCTATCCCTATTTTTTGCAGGCAATCGTTGAGTTCTTGGGGGGTCATGTTGATATTTACCCCTAAGGCCTCCAATGTATCTGCGCTGCCGCAACAGCTGGATACCGCGCGATTGCCGTGTTTAGCAACAACGATCCCGCTTCCGCTGGCGACGAAGGCGACAACGGTAGAAATATTAAAAGTCCCTTTGGTATCGCCCCCGGTGCCGCAAGTGTCCAGGATCACCGGCTGGCGCGTATCAATTTTAGTCGCATGCAGGCGCATAACTTTCACCGCAGAGGTTAATTCATCTACGGTTTCGCCTTTTTTGCTCAGTTCATTCAAAAAGGAAACGATCTCATCTGTCTTAGCCTTACCGCTCATGATCTCTTCCATGACCTCAGCCATTTCTTCCGGCGTAAGGTCGCAGAGAGTGCGCAATTTTTCTACGGCTTCCTCAATCATGATCTTAAGAAATTTTTCAGGATATCTTTGCCTGATTTGGTAAGGATCGACTCGGGGTGAAACTGGACCCCGAATACATTATAATCCCTATGCCTGAGGCCCATGATCTCGCCTTCTTTGGTCCAGGCGGTTATTTCCAGGCATTGCGGAAAACTCTTTTTCTCGACTAACAATGAATGATACCTTGTTGCTTCAAAGGGATTGATGATCCCCTTAAAGATCCCTTCCTTGTTATGATAGATCAGCGAGGTCTTGCCATGCATAAGGCGCTTTGCGATAATGATCTTTGCTCCGAAAACCTGGCCTATCGCCTGGTGCCCAAGGCAGACGCCGAGTATCGGAAGCTTACCGGAAAATTCACTGATTACTTTACAGGATATCCCCGCATCCAGCGGCCTTCCCGGGCCCGGAGAGATTACGATCTTTTCCGGCCTTAATTTTTTTATATCTTTGATGCTGATCTTATCATTACGGAACACCTTCATATCAGCGCCCAGTTCGCCAAAATACTGCACGAGGTTATAGGTGAAAGAGTCGTAATTATCGATCATCAGAATCATTCTTTTTCCCTCCAGATCCTTGCGCCCAAATTCCTGAATTTTTCCTCAATGTTTTCATATCCGCGTTCCAGGTGGTATATCCTTGATATCGAGGTCTTGCCGCCGGCTACAAGCCCGGCCAGAAGTAAGCACGCGGAAGCGCGCAGATCAGATGCCATAACAGGGGCGCCGGAAAGGCATTTTACTCCCGATACAATCGCATGAGGCCCTTCCCTCTGGATATGCGCACCCATGCGGTTTAATTCTGCGACATGCATGAACCTGTCAGGATAGATCTTCTCGGTTATTACACTGATCCCTTCGGTAACAGCCATTAAACTCATAATCTGCGCCTGCATATCAGTAGGAAAACCCGGATAAGGAAGCGTTGTAATATTGGTTGGCGACAGATGTTTACGGTGCCTGATACGGATAGAATTATCGCATATATCAAGGCAGGCCCCTGATTCCTGCAGCTTATCGATTACCGCGCCTAAGTGTTTTGCAAAAACATTCTTGATTATGACATCACCGCCCGTAATAAGCGCGGCGAGCAAAAATGTACCTGCCTCAATCCTGTCCGGGATAATCTTATGTTCTGCGCCGTGCAGCTCCCTGACTCCTTCAATTTCTACGATCGGTGTTCCATGCCCGCGGATTTTAGCCCCCATTTTAATAAGGAACTCCGCAAGGTCATGGACTTCCGGCTCGCAGGCAGCAGATTCAAGCACGGTCCTGCCGGACGCCAAAGTTGCGGCCATCATTACATTGTCGGTTGCCAGCACTGAAGAACCGTATTCTCCTCCCAAATAAATATTGGCGCCTTTTAATTTCTGTGTTTTTGCTAAAACATACCCCGACTCAATATCGATCTGAGAATTTAAAGCCCTCATCCCCTTAAGATGCAGGTCTACCGGCCTGACTCCTATGATACATCCTCCGGGGAGAGAAACTTTTGCTTTTTTTAACCTGGCCAATAAAGGGCCTAATACGCAAAAAGAAGCCCGCATTGTTGAAACAAGCTTATAATCGGCGACATAATTGGCATTCTTTGCCTGGGTAACAATCACCACGCCTTTATCAAATTCTACGGCTTTACCGAGGGATTTAAGGATTTTAAGCATTGTGTTTGTGTCGCGTAAATCCGGCACGCCCTTTATGATACAGGCATCTTCTGTTAAAAGCGTTGCAGCTAAAATCGGCAAAACCGAATTTTTAGCACCGGAAATAGTTACTTCACCCCTCAGCTTTAATCCGCCCTCAATTAATAATTTATCCACCTTTTCCTCGCAATTATTATCCTATCTATGCCATTATAATCTTTAACAACTTCTATTATCTCAAATTTTCCGGATTTTTGAAAAATATTTTTTACCGGGCCTGACTGCTTAAAACCGATTTCTAAAAGCAGGTGCCCGTTTTTCTCCAGATACTGCGGCGCGGAATAAATGATCCTGCGGTAAAAATCCAGCCCGTCTTCTCCGCCGTTCAAGGCAATAGGCGGCTCGCTCCTTAATTCTCTTTGCAGCTTTTTAAATTCTAAAGCTGCGATATAAGGAGGGTTGCTGACAATCATGCCGTAAGCAAGAAGCTGCAGGCGATCGGTATTAAATAAATCACTCTCGATAAAATCAACATTTACTTTGTTTAGCTTGGCATTATAAGATGCTATTTCTAAGGCAGCAGGAGAAATATCCACTGCCCCTGCTTCAGATTGAGGCAAGAACTTAGCCATACTGACAGCAATGTTGCCACAGCCCGTGCACATATCTAAAATCCTTAACCTATGGCCTGCTGCCAATGGCCTGCGCCCTATTTCAATCGCCTTTTCAACAAGGATCTCGGTCTCCGGCCTGGGGATCAACACATCCGGCGTAACCTTAAACTCCAGCCCCATGAATTCTGTTTTTCCTAAAATATACTGGATAGGCTCGCCCTTGATCCTTTTTTCCAGCACAGAAGAAATAAGCCGTGCTTTTTTGCTATCAAGAATGCCGTTTCTGTTCAGGTAAAGCTCATGCCTTTTACAATTGAGGACCTCAGTAAACAAAATTTCCGCTTCCGTCATAAGTTTTCCTTGGTTTTTTCCTCTTGCGCTTTTATCAGGGCTTCTGATAATTCATCAAGGTCCCCGTCAAGCACCTGTTCGAGCCTATACAGAGAAAGGTTTATCCTGTGGTCCGTGACCCTGCGGTCGGAAAAATTATAAGTGCGGATCTTTTCGCTTCTGTCCCCTGAGCCGATCTGGGATTTCCTTGCCGCAGAGATCTTCTTGGATTCTTCCTGCTGTTTTATATCCAGAAGCCGGGCCCGCAAGATCCTCATCGCCTTGGTCTTATTCTTTAACTGCGAACGCTCATCCTGGCAGGCGACCACGACACCGCTTGGGGCATGAGTGATCCTTACCGCAGAATCGCTTTTTTGCATATGCTGCCCGCCGGGGCCGCTAGCCCTGTAAGTATCGATCCTCAGGTCTTTCGGCTCGATCACAAAATCTACTTCTTCCGGTTCAACCAGAACCGCAACAGTCGCAGTTGAGGTATGAATCCTGCCTTGCGCTTCCGTGGCAGGCACGCGCTGTACCCTATGCACGCCGCTCTCAAACTTCAGGCGCTTGTAAGCTTCTTTGCCTTTGACACTGAAAACGACTTCTTTAAACCCTCCTAATTCGGATTCATGGCAGGACATTAGTTCCGCTTTCCAACCCTTAGTTGCAGCATACTGAGTATACATCCGGTAAAGGTCCGCGGCAAAGAGCCCTGCTTCCAGCCCGCCCGTACCCTGACGGACTTCCACTATGATATCCCTTCCGAGGTCTTTATCTTCTCCTGCTAAAGCCGACTTGATCCGTTGCTCTACCTCATTTTTCTTAACCAGTAGTTCCTGCAACTCTTTTTTCACTAAATCCAGGAAATCCTTGTCGTGTTTTTGGCTGAGCTCTGATTCTAAATCAGAGGTTTCCTTCAGCAGCTTTTTGTACTGGCGCAACAAAGCCACGGGCTCTCTTAAATCCGCCATTTCTTTGGCGTACTTAGCGCAAAGCGCCTGATTAGAAACTACCTCATTGGAACCCAAAAGCTGTTCCAATTCCTCAAAACGCTTTTCTAATTTTTCTAACTGCTCAAACATAATCCGTTACTTTTTCCCGTATTTCTTCATGAACTTATCCACTCTTCCGGCAGAATCAACGAATTTCTGTTTTCCGGTAAAAAACGGATGGCACTTTGAACACACCTCAACCCTTATATTCGGTTTTGTTGAACGGGTATGTATTGTATTGCCGCAGGCGCATATTATGACCGCATCCTGGTATTTCGGATGTATCTTGTCTTTCATTTTACTTTCTCCTTTTTTTACTTACTGGTTCATACTATTCAAAAACTCTTCATTATTCTTTGTTTTAACGAGCTTTTCAATTAAAAGCTCCATTGCTTCAACATTGCTTAGTTCATTCAGGACTTTCCTTAAGATCCATGCCCGCTGAAGTATCTCCGGCTTTAACAATAATTCTTCATGCCGGGTATTGGAGCGCTTGATATCGATCGCAGGATAAATCCTCCTCTGGAACAGGTTCCTGTCCAGCTGCAATTCCATATTGCCGGTCCCTTTGAATTCTTCAAAGATGACTTCATCCATACGGCTTCCCGTATCAACAAGCGCCGTGGCAATGATGGTCAAACTCCCGCCCTCTTCAATTGCACGGGCAGCCCCGAAGAAACGTTTGGGTTTTTGTAAAGCGTTTGAGTCGATGCCTCCGGATAAGACCTTTCCGCTATGCGGCACAACCGAGTTGTATGCGCGCGCAAGCCGGGTGATACTGTCAAGCAGCACCACTACATCCCTTTTATGTTCTACCAGCCTCTTTGCTTTTTCAAGCACTATTTCAGCTACCTGGACATGCCTTTCCGGCGGCTCGTCAAAAGTTGAAGAAATGACTTCGCCTCTGACGTGCCTTTGCATATCCGTGACTTCCTCCGGCCGCTCATCAATCAACAAAACTATCAGGACCACATCCGGCTGGTTGCTTGTAATGGCATTAGCTATTTTCTGCAGCAATACGGTTTTTCCGCTGTAGGGCTGAGCTACGATTAGGCCGCGCTGCCCCTTGCCAATAGGCGTCAGGAGGTCCATAATCCGCATAGACACTTCATTAGGAGAGGTCTCCATAATAAAATGCTCATGAGGATATACCGGAGTAAGGTTATCAAAAAGCACTTTTTCTTTCGCGGTCTCCGGATTTTCAAAATTAACTGCTTCAACTTTCAGAAGGGCAAAATATTTCTCGCCCTCTTTCGGCGGCCTGATCTCGCCGCTCACTGTATCCCCTGTCCTTAAATCAAACTTCCTGATCTGCGAAGGAGATATATAAATATCATCCGGGCAAGGCAGGTAATTGTAATTGGTAGACCGGAGGAACCCGAAACCCTCCGGAAGGATTTCTAAGACACCCTCGCCGAACATCAACCCCTCTTTTTCCGCCTGCCCCTGCAAAATCCTAAAAATCAATTCCTGCTTCTTTAAACCGCTCACCCCGTTGACATTCAGGTCTTTTGCCAGCTTGTTTAACTCTGTGATCTTCATCTCTTTTAAATTACGAATATCTAACTTTTCCACTACGTCCTCCCTGCCTGCCGGTAGGCAGGCTTAATTTGTCCCAAATTTTCTTTAACTGTTTTTCTGTTTCTCTTTGAGTCCCATTATTATCTATTACAAAATCCGCCAAACGGACCTTACCTGAAATAGGGGCCTGAACACTGATCCTGGCCCGTATCTGCTTATTGTTGAACCCTCTTTTTTGTTTTAAGCGCTCTATTTGTTTTTTCCGGCTGCATTTAACCACTATCAGCTTACAAACCATCCCCTTAAGCCCGGCCTCAAGCAACAAAGGCGCATCCAAAACAACCACCCTGCAGGGCGAAGAGTTAATTTCTTTTTTGATCCGGCTTATTACTTTAGGATGGATAATTTCATTTAGCTTGCGGAGCTTTTGTTTGCTATTAAAAACTATCCTGGCAAGTTTTGCCCTGTCAATCCCGTTATTTTTATCCAGAATGCCGGGCCCGAATGTTTTAACGACCTTTTTCCATGCCGCACCATGAGGCTGGATCAGCTCATGGGCAATCTTATCGGCGTCTACAATAAAAGCGCCGAATCTCTTAAGGGCCCTGCTTACCGAAGTTTTGCCGGTGCCGAAACCCCCGGTTACCCCGATTATTATTTTTTTATCCTGCCGAGGCATCTTTATAAAGCTTGATGTACTGCCTTGCCGATTTTTCCCAGGAAAAATCACCCTTCATCGCCCTCTGCATTAAACAGGCCCATAGCTCTTTATCTCTAAAGGCCTTTAAGGCGGATTTTATTGCCTTAAGGAAATCAGTTTTTCCATATTTGACAAATACAAAACCGTTATCTTTATTTACGGTATCTGCAAGGCCGCCGGTCTTAAAGACAACCGGGATCGTGCCATAACGCAAACTTATTAATTGCCCTAGGCCGCAAGGTTCATACCTGGAAGGCATAAGGAATATGTCGCTTCCGGCATAAATCTTATGAGCCAGCGGATCGTCAAATTTTAAATGCAAGGAGATTGTTTTCGGGTATTTCTTGGCGATCTTTCCCAGCAATTCATGGTACCTGGCCTCACCCGTACCCAGGATCACCAGCTGCAGGTTAAGCTTACAAATATCTTCGATTGCCTCTCTTAAAATATCAAACCCCTTCTGCTCTGCAAGCCGGGAAACAATGCCCAAGACAGGCACAGTATTAGTAACGGGGAAATTGCATAGTTTCTGAAGCTCTTCCTTATTTTTATTTTTCCCCTGAGGGGAACCGCAGGAAAAATTCCTGGCTATAAATTTATCCGATTCCGGATTCCAGATCGAATAATCAAGTCCGTTGAGTATGCCAAAAAGCGAATCTTTGCGCTCGGAAAGGACGCCTTCCAGGCCGAAACCGAATTCTTCGGTTTGTATCTCTTTGCTATAAGTAGGGCTTACGGTAGTAATGGTATCAGAAAAAATTATTCCCCCTTTTAGAAGGTTGATCTGGCCGTAATATTCCAGTCCCTTCATATCAAACAGGCTCCAATCAAGTGCAAGCTTTGGAAACTTATCCTTAGGGAATATCCCCTGGTAACCGATATTGTGTATAGTTAAAATTGTGCGCATCTTTTTATAGAATGGGTCTTCTTTATAGATACTCTTCAGGTAAACCGGGATAAGGCAAGTTTGCCAGTCATGCACATGGATAATATCAGCTCTAAAATTTATTTCTTTCAATAAAACTATAGCCCTGCGGCAAAAATAGGTAAACCTCTCTAAATTGTCTTTATAGTCGCCCTTCTTGTCCTGATATAAACCGTCGCGGTTAAAATAAGCATCATTTTTGATAAAATAGGCCTTGATATTCTCTCCGATACTGGAAAAGGCAATATCTGCGCTAAGTTTTCGGATTTCGCCTGCCTGCCGGCATGATAGGGATTTCGGATATCGGGTTTCTTTATACCCGGGCATGATAATGATGACTTCGTGGCCCAACTTTTCTAATGCTACGGGCAGAGCACCGGCAACATCGGCAAGCCCGCCGGTCTTGGCAAAAGGGACAACCTCGGAAGCACACATAGCTATCCTCATTTGATCTCCTCCATATCCAGCCAATTCTTGCCGAATTTCATGCTGACCCTCAGCGGGACACAAAGCTTTAATATGTTTTCCATATTGAATTTAACGTTTTCCTTGACTTTATCAAGTTCGTTTTCCGGCACATTGAATACAAGCTCATCATGGACCTGCAATATCATCTTTGAAAGATAATTTTTTTGAGTGAATTCCTGGTATATTTTAATCATGGCAAGTTTTATTAAATCGCTGGCCGTTCCCTGGATAGGGGTATTGACCGCCTGCCTTTCGGCAAGCTGTCTGATCGCCTGATTCCTACTGTTTATCTCCGGCAAATACCTGCGCCGCCCCAAAATTGTCGTGACAAAACCTGTATTTCTTGCTTCAGCTATTTGTTTTTCTATGTATTCTTTTACCTTGCTATATTTTAGGAAATAGGCATCGATAAACCCCTGGGCTTCGGAAGCACTTATGCCCAGGTCACGCGCCAGGCCCCAGGAACTAAGCCCGTATACGATCCCGAAATTTATGCGCTTGGCTACTTCTCTCATTTCATCGCTGACCTCATTTTCACCGGTGCTAAAGATCAGGGCAGCGGTTATTTTATGCACATCCCTTTCTTTTAAAAATGCCTCTATGAGCTCCTTGTCTTTTGACAAATGCGCCAGGACCCTTAATTCAACCTGGGAATAATCACAGGATAAAAGCAGGCTTTTTTTGTCAAAGCTGACCACTGCGCCGCGGATCTTTCTTCCGATCTCTGTCTTTACCGGTAAATTCTGCAGATTAGGGTTTGTTGAACTAAGCCTCCCTGTTTCGGTACCGGCCTGGTTAAAAGAAGTATGGATCCTGCCGGTAGCCGGATCAACCAGCTTAGGCAAGGCGTCAATATAAGTATTCTTCAGTTTTGTCAGCTGACGATACTCTAACAATAATGCCGGAAGCTCGTTTGACGCAGCCAAAGACCTCAGGGCCTCTTCATCTGTCGACGGGCCGGTCTTGGTCCTTTTTACTACGGGCAATTTTAATTTTTCAAAAAGCACCTCTCTTAATTGCTTAGGAGAATTAATATTAAATTCACTGCCTGCTATTTTATATATCGATCTGACTAATGAGAACAGCCTCTTGTCCAATTCCCCGGAAAGCTGGCCTAATGCCTCAATATCGATTTTAATGCCCGCCATCTCCATCGAACTTAATACCTCAACCAGCGGCATTTCGGTATCATGAAAAAGCTTTTCCAGTGATTTTTCTTTAAGCTCATTTTCTAATTTCGGCTTTAATTCTAAAACCTGCGACAGCGCTTTTATACTGTCTGTGCCTTCGCCCAAAATGTTTT
>VGKM01000010.1 GCA_016867005.1 Candidatus Omnitrophota bacterium
CCTATAATGACCATACTTTCTACAAATATGATTTTGCTACTGATTCATGGAATGAGCCCTTGGTAAACAGGTATCAAACAGGCAGTAATGGTGACGGCAATATCGTGATGGATTCGGATAAAAATATTTATGTTGCTTATGCGACATATACTTCCAGCGCGCCTAAACATATACTTGTTTTCTCAGCCACAGAGAGCCGTTGGGTCAATATTATCCGGACGCCTTTTAGTCTAATAGGCACTTGTACCCTTATTTTTGTACCTTCTTCTACGCCAGGCGATAAAGGGGCCTTGATTGTAACCGGAGGTTTTGCCAGCAAGAAACTATACAAATATGACCTTAATACCAAAGTTTGGAGCGTATATTCTACGGCACCGGAAATGTTCTCCCGCGGGTTGCAAGCCAGATATTGCCCTGAAAGGGATTCCATATTTTTCTTTGGAGCAGGCGACTGGAGAAAGAGTTTAAGGAAGATATATGAAGTTTCAATTGCTAACCCCTCAAGCTGGAATGAGGCAGGCGCTCTTAATTTTGACCCCTCGCTGGGGAATACTAATTCCCTGGAATACGGCCTTGATTCTTCCGGCAGCCCCACCCTGTATCTTGTTGCTCCTGACAGGACCGATACCAATTTTTATTCTTTCGGCATGCCGAATCCCACTGTTGGCATAAAAAACCAAAGCCTTATTAATTGCGACGGTGAAACCATAATGGTAGGCGCAGGCGCCTCTTTATTTTACTCGACTTCTCCCGGGGGAGGAAGGTATCTTTATCTTATGTCTAAGGAAGGCGTGCAATTCTTATATCGTTATGATATTAATTCCGGTATCTGGGAGAACACTAAACAGATGCCCTTAATTCCTAATAACTCTGCCTCCAGCATGATTGCGGCACAAATTGATGACGGCGCAGGCGGGTATAAAACTGTTTTCTATGTATATAACCCTGTATTGGACCGCTTACTTATTTATTCTCCGGAAGACAACATTTTTAATGAGCCGATGCTTCTGCCGGAATATGTAAATAATAGAAGCGCAACATGCGGCTATAAAAGTTATGTTTATTATCTAACTAATAAAAGCTCGGGCACTACTAACCTTTACCGTTATAGTACTGATAGCGATATGTGGGATAAATTAGCTCAGGCTCCAAGCGGCCTAAATATTACTGATTGGAGCCCTCGCATGATTGTAGCAGAAGTTCAAGGTAAGGCTTATTTATATGCCACCCCTGGCAGAGGGTATACTACTTTTTGGAGATATTCAATATCAGATAACTCCTGGCAGCAGATGGCAACGCTACCTTCCGGTTATAGCTGGAACTACAGTAATTCCCTGGTTTCTAAAGACGGTTATATCTATGCCATATTAGGCCACGGATCAAGGACAATACTTAAATATTCCCTCATAAATAATGTATGGGAGGAACTTCCTTCTTACCCTTCGGAAAACTTTGGATGGGGCGCAAATCTTATTTATCCCGGCTCGGGCAATATTATTTATGCCTTGAGAGGCGCTTCAGCGTATTATAACGGCAATCCTACATTTATGAAATTTGATACCTCAAAAGAAAATACAGCTGCTCAGCAAGCATGGTCTTCTGCTCCGAGCTGCCCTATGGATATATTCTATTCCGACTCTTCTTTTATCTATCCGGGTTTTGGCAATTATTTTTATTTGATGCAGGGATGTTCAAACTATCAAAGCCTTCCGTCGACGGTATTTTTACGTTATGATTTTATTGCCGAGCAATGGTCGGAATTTATACCTTCTCCTACCTCATTGGTTAGCCCCGGAACTTTAGCTTATCCGGGCGGGAAGTATATGTACCTTTTTAAAGGCAACAACACCGATTTTATGAGATATTATGCTTTTTCATTCGGCGATTATACCTCTGATGTAAAACAAATAGGCACGCATGCTGATTGGGGCCAAGCAAAGTGGTATACAAACGGCCTTCAGTCGATAAAAATGTCAGTGCGCACCTCAGATAATATAAGCATGAGAGATGCAGTGGATTGGAGTAAAGCAGTTGACCTTAGTCCAACTCTCTCCGGTTATGCCGGGGGTACTGTTTATAGCGCAAGCATGGGCGGGGTTGCTTCAGCCAGGGCAAAAGATAAATATATCCAGTACAAGTTAAGTTTTAGCACAAATAACCTCAACGAAACTCCCATTCTTGATAAAGTAAGCCTTGAATATACAAAATACCCTACAATACCGCAGGAAATTGTTTTTAATCCTGTTGATACAAGCTGGGATAAGGCAAGAGTTACTAAGGTAAACTGGACAGAAAATCTTCCCGGAGGAACCGATGTGCGTTTTCAATTAAGGTCTTCCGGCACCAACAGTTTTGGCGACCTGTCATTGCCGGAATTTAAGGGGCCCTCGCTTATAAAACAATCATTTAATTATGATTTTAGCAGCGTTAAAGAATATGCAATGGATAGGAATATTGAATTGAGCCCTTCCGGAGGGGCAGTGCTTGTTAAGCCAAAGGCATTTACAGAAACGATAAGTATTAATAACCCCGGAGCCGGTATAACAGATTATCAATTAAAAGTTACTGTGGACGGTTCAAGGACCGATTTCTGGAATAACGTGGAGGTTTCCGGCAATGATATAAGATTCTTCGATTCAAGCAATAAACGCCTTGATTACTGGATTGAAAGTTTTGTTTTTAACGGCAGGGGGCACTCAAGCAATAATGCGGTTATTTGGGTAAAGATACCTGTTATTCCTGCCGGAGCAAGCACTATTAAGGTATATTACGGCAACAAGACAGTTGCTGCCGAGTCAAATTTTGACCGGACGATGGAAGTGCATAAGTCCGATTCCAACACAATAGCTTTTTGGGGGCTCGAAGACGGCACAGGTACTAACGTCACCGATATTACAGCACGTAACGATATGTTTGCCAATAATGGCCCTACTTGGGCACAGGGTAAATTAGGCAATGCCTTATATTTTTCCGGAGCTAACCAGTATCTGGAAACCAAAGCCAGTGCAATCAGGTATCCGTATTCTTTTTCAACTTTTAATTTTAATAATAGTTTTACCCTTGAGGCCTGGGTTAAGACAACTAATGCATTCGGTACGATTGCTATGAAGATGAGCAACAATGTCGGATTTAAATTCAGCGTTGATAATGGCAAGCTTAAATTTGCTATGAGCGATGGGACTGTAACAGCTCAAAAAAGCAGCAATGCCGCCGTAAATAACGGCGCTTTTCATCATGTAGCGGTCGTTATTAGAAGGGAAGGCAGTACAAACACCGGCCAATTCTTTATCGACGGTAGCCCGGATTCAGTGGGCGTGTTTGACCTTAAGTCGGCAACCGGTACGCCTGTTGGAAATATAACTACTGCAGGAAAATTCTGGATTAGTTCCGATAACTCAGTCGGCAATACTTCTTTTACCGGTACTATAGATGAAGTAAGGCTAAGCAATGGAAATTTAAGCCAGGCAGAATTATTGGCGCATATTAATTGCTATAAATATTCCGCAACTCCGCCTGTTCCTTCTTTAGGCATAGCAAGTGAAATTTCTCTTTTTAGCGGTTGGAAATACCGCCAGCCGGTAGAGATTACCTATTCTGCTAGCGAAGACTTAACCGATTGGGTAGGCATAATTACTATTGATAGCTCAACTTCAGGTAATCCTGATTTTTGGAGCCATGTTAGCGATGGGACTGCTTTACCAAGCGGCGCAGATATCAGGTTCTCCGACGGTTATCAGGAAATAAAATACAAGCTTTTAAGGTTTGATTCTAGCAGTAACCCCAAGGTGGTAAAATTATACCTTAAAATACCCTATCTTTTGTCAACTAAAACAACGCGTAAAATCTATATGTATTACGGAAATTTACTTGCAGAAGACGGGAGCGCGCCTGTTTCGGAATTCATTAACGGCGATGGCCTTATGGGTTATTGGAATTTTGAAGAGGGAAGCGGCAGGAGCGTTAATGACCTTTCCGGTAATAACAATAACGGTACCATACAATTGATAAGCGGAGGAGCTCCGAGTACGCAGAGTTACGGTTGGGTAGCAGGAAAAGTAGGAGGCGCTCTTAACTTAAACGGGATGGATGCTTATGTGGAAATACCCAATGCAGCAAGTATTAATCCCAGCGGAAGCTTTTCAGTTGAATTTTGGTTTAATTTAAAATCCAATAAACACGGAGGTTTTGTTAATAAGAGTTATTGGTATAAGGACGCCGAGGGAAGGTTACAGGGGTTTTTTGTGAGAAGCGCCTGGAATTATCTTTATTTTTATACCGGCAATAAGACGCATACTACATCTGACCCTTCTTATGTAGCGACTTCCATCCCTCCTCTTAATACCTGGCATCATCTTGCCGCTGTTTATGATAGTGCATCGGGATATAAGAGGATGTATTTGGATGGCAGGCTTATAGGTACAGATTATAACGCGCGTTTTACTCCTTACAGCGGCGCCTTAAGAATAGGGCTTTCTTATAATAATGCTAACTATTATCACGGAAGAATCGATGAAGTGCGTTTCTATAACAAAGCTTTAAGCGAAACCGAAGTTAAAAGCAGCTATAATTCCGCTTCATCCGGAGAAGTGGTAAAGCTTATTACTTATCTCAATGACCAGAATTATTCTGACAGCGTTGACCCGGAAACAACTTATGGTTATAGCACTGATAACCCTGTTGTCCAGCCGGTTACGGGTATTTATTATAATTATGACTTCGGGCAAAGTAAGGGCGCCTATATTGAATCCTTTAATCCTGAGGTCTATATTCCTTCTACAAGCACTCCGGGCGAAGCGTTTGAAGTAAAATATCAGATTTCCCGCGACGGATGGAATTGGTATTATTGGAATGGTTCTGATTGGGTATTAGCAACAAGCGCCGGTTTTGCTCAGGCAAATACTAAGAATGAAATAACCAACGCAAGATTGTATGCCTTCCAGCAGAAACCGGGCTTTAATTCAGGCGATTTCTACTTCCGTGCTTTCCTTAAGTCTGCCCTTGGTACAAATTCGCCGCGACTGATATCGGCTAGCGTCGTCTTTGGCGGAAATGTTACATATTACACCGATGCTTCAGGGACAACCCCTGTAAACATGTCTTACTCAAAACCTCCTGCGTATTATACGATTATTAATGATGCCAATACCAATGCAATAGAAGACCGTTACTTCCAATATAAGGCAATCCTATATTCAGACGGAGCGGAAAATCCGAGGATTTCTTCTGCTTCCGTACAATATGTTAAGCCGGCCATTACAGTGAATTCCATAAAACAAGCTGGGACTCAAACTGCAGTAAGCATATTGAATATGGGCAATGCCTATGATATTACCTGGACAAGCGACGGTATTAACGGAGCAACAGACACCGTAAAAATTGAACTTTACCGCGCGGATAAAGACCCGCATTATTTCACAATAGCAGAAACTACCGAGAATGACGGGACATTTACCTGGACAGTGCCTGCAGAAGGCGCTAGTGTTCCACTGGTTATCTCCGGAGACGCCAAGATTATAATCACTTCAAAAGATTTTCCGAATGTTTCTGATGATTCCGATACGTCATTTAGGATATTATCAGTGAGGCTTACTTCTCCCGAAGACGGTGCTGTTTGGCAGAAGAGTAAGACAAATTATATTATTTGGGATGTCTACGGCCTGCCTCCGGCAGCGCAATATCCTGCAGGTTACGATTTCTTCCCTCTGACAATAGCTTATAAAATCAGGAACCCCTCAACCGGAGTCTGGCCGACAAACTGGACCAGCATAAAAACTTTCCTTGATGTCAAGGATGGAAGGACTGCCTGGACAATCCCAGGCAGTTTCAGTACCGCCAATGAAATAAAAATGATAATTTTCTCGCCTCTTAACCCAGGATTACCTACTGATCCGACAGGAGCTTCTATTATTGATACGCAGGCAGGGACTTTTGCGATTGTCCCTACGCCGACCATTTCTGTTTCATTGCCTCAAGGCCTTACTGCGGTTAGGGCAGGCGAGCCGCTTACGATAAACTGGCAGACAAACCAGAGGATGTTTCAATCTGAATATACTTTGAAATATTTAAAATATTCTGCTGACGGCCTTTCGTCTTCTTATGAGGCATTCCATACTGCTACCGTCAGCCCGGGTACAGGCGTTCCTAATTCTGCGATTACCGGCAGTTATACCTGGCAGGTACCTTTGGATGCTATCCCTCCCAGGCCAAATCCTAATGACCCTGAATTACCGGTAAGAATACAAGTTGTTGGGACAGGTTTTGCTAATATAGTTGCAGCTGACGGTTCCAAATCAATTGAAACGACACCTGTTGAAGGCGTAAGCGCGGATTTTTATGTTCATAAGCCGGTAATTAATATAACCAGCCCGATACCTTTCCAGACAATCTGGGTTAAAGGCGATGATAATAAGATTACCTGGAGCACAATAGGAACCATCAGTAACAACCTTTCGATAAAGTATTCTTTGGACACTACAAATGGCACAAACGGAGTTTGGGTGCCGATTGCAAACAATGTTTCCAATGTCAATAGAGTTTATTTATGGGAAAATATTCCGGAGACAGCGGTTAGCAACCGCATATGGGTTAAAATAACCGATAACGATTCAAATACTCTGCAAGGCAAGCCTGAAGCAGCAATCGGGCCGTTCACAATATTGGATCTGCCTCAGTTGGTAATCAACAAGCCGCCTGATGATACAGACGGCACAACGCTTACCTTGGGTAAACTTTATGATTTAAGATGGACAACCTACGGAAATGATTTCTGCAAAGTTGAGGGAGTGGAAGGGCCATATTATCAGGGAAAAACGTATATTTATTATTCTGTCGACGGCGCGGATGGCCCATGGAAATTATATGAAGCAGCATTATCAAATACAGGCGTTTCTTCGTTTATGCCTCCGGAAGAAGAAGGCGCATCCTTTAATGCCTATATCAAAATTGATTTGCATGATAATGACGGCCCGAAGGTTACAGGCATATCTCAAAAACTTAATTTCGGAACGCCTAATATAGTCTTACAGGCGCCTGACGGCGGAGAAACATGGTATGCAAACGGCTATCATACTATCAGTTGGAAAAACGTCGGCGCTGTAAAAAACAGTTATCTTAAGTTCTATTATTCTACGGATAACGGCTCAACCTGGAACCTTATTACAAATATTGATAATGGCAGTATTGTGGCAGGCACGGCCCAACCTGGTTTTATCCCGTATACTGTAAAATGGCAGGTCCCCAAAACTATTATTCCGACGGGACAAAATTCTATCCAGGTTAAATTAAAGATAGAAGACGGCTCCTGGCCTGCGGGCGCTGTCGGCGATATATCAGTTGGGCAGTTTACAATTACTAAACCAACGATTAGTATTTCTTCTCCTGTTGCTACGGATTCCTGGGTTGTCGGGACTCCAAACCATCCGATTTCCTGGGTTACTACCGGCGGCGCTGATGAAGCAATAAGAGGATTGAAACTTGAATGGAGAAACAGGCCCGGACAGGATTTTGTGGAAATTCCGCCCGGATATATTACTGCTTCAGCCATATTGAAAGCCGACCAGTATTCACTTGCCTGGTATGTGCCGGATGATGCAATGCCTAATAATCCGGATAATCCTACGGATAAAGCAACTATAAGGATTTCTGATCCGGTTGAACAAGGTGGTTCAGGCGCATCAGCAGAAGTAAACTTCAGGGTAGGGCCTCCTAAGTTCCTTTTTATTACTCCGAATCCTAACCCGACAGCTCCGATGGAAAACCTTTATATGGGCAATAGCTATACGATCCAGTGGGCAACATCCGGTTATATTCCTGATGGCGTAAACCTTACTTATACCGACGGTACAAATTGGCATGGTATTGATGCAACAGGAAGCCTGCCTTCTACAGGCAGTAAGGTTTGGACCGTGCCTGAAACTTATTCACCCGGCGCATATATTGTTGTTTCAAGGCCCGAAGAAGTTGATGTTCCGGAATACAGAGAAGAATCAAAAGCATTCTCTATAAATTATCCTACAATAACCGTAAATCGCGTCAACGGCGAACAGCCGTGGACAGTCACTGAAACAAGGCAATTTAATTGGACTTCTCAAGGAGTTTTAAAAGGCCCGTTTTTAATCCAGTGGTATTCTTCCCAGGACAATTACGTTACAGGCCATACAATATATCCACCAGCGCCTGATCCGCGTTATCCGGAAAATCCTGAATACTGGGCTCCGGAGACAACTTCCATCAGCTGGACAATCCCGCTTGAGGCAGAAGGCGTGGTGAGGGTGAGAGTCAATGATACATATTGGGGAATGGGCTTGGGTTCAAGCTACCGCGTTTTTGATGATTCTGATCCATTTGCGGTACTCCCTAAGCCGGAAATTTATATTATTTCTCCGAGCGAACTGCACAGAGGCGCAAATTGCCTGCGTATCGGCAAACAATACATAATTAACTGGGATGATAACGGAGGCGTGATCAGTAATGACCTTAAAATACAATATTCTACCGACAATGGGGTAACGTATAAAGATATAGTGAATTCGGATAATATTAAAATCGCCGAACATGTTACTAACTCCGGCAGTTTTGCCTGGGAATTGCCGAAGGTTACCGAACATTCCACAAATTGCAAGATCAAGATAACCGACAATATCAAGTGGAAAGCCGACCAACCCAATGCTTTTGGAGAATCAGCCGCTGATAAAGTTTTTGAAATCGGCATTCCTTTAATAAACTTAACATATCCTCAAGGAGAAGGGATTTATTGGGCAGTCGGAGAGAAACCGGCAATCACCTGGTCTACTGAGGGCTTCATTAATCTTAATAGCATTTCTTTATTGTATACTGCCAGTACAGATCCTCAGCCGGCTGACGCAGCATTTACAGCTATCAATCAGACATTCCTGGCCAATACCGGTTCATATAGCTGGACAGCAGGAGTCCCTGATTTATTCTCTATTTTCCCGACTGCCACTGAAATACCCATCCGGCTGCAGGCCAGAGATGTTTATTCCAATTATAACCCGGGGAGCTTAAAGGTTAAATCACCTTTGCAAAATGTAACTGTCCTGCGCCGACCTGTCGTAGGCCTGGTCTCTCCTTTAGGCACAGAGGCAAAGACAGAATATGAGATAGGCGAGACATTACCGATTGTCTGGAATACGAAAGGCATATCATTGAATCGGGTAAAAATTGCCTACTTTGCTTCCGATAATCCGACTGTCACATATCCGATAGCGACAATCGACTGTATGCCTAACCAGACCAACAGCTTTAACTGGATAATTCCTAATGACGCATTGATTAGCCGTAAGATAAGAGTGAGAGTTTCCATGGTAGATGCGCAAGGCATCGAAGACCCGAGAAATATCTCTTCAAGCTCTACCAATGATATAAGGTTTAAGGGTGCCTTTACGATTACCAACCTTAATACCGAGGCGCAGAGAAGAAAGATCGTCGGTAAGTCCGAGGCATTTACCTGGTCTACCAAAGGCAATATCCCTGAAGTAAAATTTGAATATTTTAACGGCACGGAGTGGGATAATTCAAAGACAGTTATCGTGCAGAATAGCGGAGCGACAGCCAATCAATGCACGATTGTAATTCCTGAGCCAAGAAGCGAACATTGTAAATTTAAGATTTCTGACAATAATGACCCGACAGTATTTGTAGAGTCGCCGGAATTCAAGGCAGACTACTATCGCGTTACATGGGAAGTATTTGATTTTGACACCGGCAGCCATCTTGATATGCTCGGTGTTAAAGATGACAAAACCGGATGGCTGGTTGATTTGGATAACCTCGACCATACTCCTTTATTGTCGCCGGTCACCCATGATTATCCGGCAGGAAGTTATATCACCAGATGGAGCAAGAAAGGCTATATTGCCAGGGCGGCCGACTGGAGAGCCGACGGAGATATTACCGTTACCGTGCGTCTTGAAAATGAACTTAGCGCGCAGGTTGAGTGGCACGTAATTTTGTCCAACACCTATAATCCTTCCACGGATACATTGCGCGCATCAACCTGGCTGGAACGTAGAGGAAAACTTGTCGGGCCGCTGGATACAGATGCCGAATCATTAAGGCAGCAGATATTAAGCGATTTAAAATCCGCATCGCTTGAGATTTATGACGGTGATACGCTGGTAAAAAGAATGTCGACTCTTGAGGCCGGAATGGAAAATGCATATTACAGGGATAACAATGGTATTTTCTGGTTTAATTGGCCGAGTACAGGCCTTGAGGCCGGAAAGAATTATTTTGTTAAAGCAATTATCAATTACAGCGCCGGACAGTATATTTCCGGAGCGTCATTAGATATTACGTCCGCCAAGAATCAATTAACTCAGAGCGAGCAACTGACAGACCTTCAGACCCAGGCAGTAGCAACTCAAAATTTGATTTCGTCAACAACAAATGAGATTAAATCCAAAGTAGATGCCGGCACGAGTGAAATAAAAACAAAACTTGAAGAAACAAAGAGTTCTGTTATAGAAGCTGTAACTACAGGAACTTCAAAAATCCTGACGGCGCAGGAAACAGTGGTTATACCTGCAATCCAGGCGACTCAAAAAGAGGTTACTACAGTTAAGAAATCTGCGATACTTAACCGGGAAAATACTGTAAGGACAGGCCAGCCGCTTACTATACGTTATCGCACCTATTCAGGCGTGTCTCCTACAATCCAGGTTTATGACCCGGAAAACAAACAGGCATTGAGCGGTAAGATGTATCTTGCAGCTCAGGAAGCAGATACCGCCATTTACGAATATGTTGTTACATTTGAAAACGCCTGGGGCAGGGGTGACTTTACAGTCATTTGTTCCGAGGCCTCTTATGGCTCATTAGATGCCTTGATAATTTCAGTTATAAGGTCCGATATAGAGCAAGTTGCAGGGCAGGTTTCAGCGATTATGGGTTCAACTTCCGGTATCTCTACCTTAAAAGATGTGGCCGATTCATTAAACAGCCAGTTTTCCGTCATTGAATCAGCATTGTCCCAGGTGGGCAAGAGCCTGGTAAAAGATGCCAAAGCATCGGCAAGTTCTAATACGCAGCTGGAGTCAATTTACGGGCAATTATCCAATATTGCAAAGACCATTAAGAAAGCTGCGGGAAAAGTTTCTTTCAACGTTGATAAATTATATGAAGTATCGACGGAAAAGCAAAATGATATGAAATACTTGAAGAATAAGACCCAGCAGCTCAAAGCAAGCATGGAATTAAACACAAAAATGATAGATAATATTGCCAATAAGCCCGTTACCCAGACATGGTATGAGTATCGGTAAAATAATTCCAATAATTTGAGAAAGGAAAAGATATGCGCTTAAAGACCGTGAAGATGTTTTTTGCCTTTTTTTGCGTATTAGCCGGCTTTTTTATTTATTTTACGCCGCCTGCCTGGGCAAATATCATATTAAAAGTAATGATTGTTAATCCTTCAAAAGAACAAGTGCAGAGAGTCCCTCTTAAGGCCTACCTTCCTAAAGAGGTAAAACCTGAAGATGTCTTTGACAGGGGCGACCTTGATATCGCCTATGATACACAGCAGGGCTCCTATTACGTTTATAGCGAATATGAACTTAAGCCAGGCGAGACGCTGGAAAGGGAAATTGAGATACGCGATATTTGGAGTGTCCCTGATTCCGAGCTGGAATCATTGCGTATCGAAGCTATAAAATTATCGGACTTGTTGAAAAATACCGAATTTTCCGAACGCGTCGCGTTCTTGAAAAACAGCATTGAAACAAAATTAAACCAGATCATAGACAACCAGAAAAACCCGCCTCCTAATCCCGAAGTGCATATTTCCGATTACCGCGATAATTTGCGGATTCTGGAAAGCGTTAAGGCCGATATGGCTTTAGCAAGAAGCTTGCTAAGCCAGGCAAAGCCGCTGCCGACGGTTGTGGTCTGGCGCTTGATTATCGCCATTATTATTTTCCTGGGGGTTTTAGGGGCCAGTTTCTTTTTTATCTGGCAGAAGCAGGCAAAAGTTATCACCCAGGAAACCTTCCCCGGGCAAAGCAAAGAAGAGTATTTTGCCGGCACAAAGCCCACGGAGCATAAGCAGGAAGAGGAGAAGAAATTCGAGGCAGACGATATAGAAAAACTCTTAGGGGACGACGACGATAAGGAATAGGTAAGGTTGAGAAAGCGGGGAATGAATATCATAAAAGCAATAATTACTTCGGTAATTTTATTTTTTTTATATGGGGATTGTTTTGCCCAGATTTCAACCACGCTTTGGGATATTAAGAAAGTCGATCATTTTATTATTTATTCCCGGGGGGCAAGCTCCGAATATGTGGATAAAGTGGCCAGAAATGCGGAGCGTGACTATGTGGATATTGCCCATGATTTGGGTTTTTCCGGGTTGAACGAATTTTGGACATGGGATAAGCGCATAAAAATCTATTTGTTTGATACAAAACTGGCTTATCAGAAGGCAATAGGGGCTCCTGACTGGTCCGCAGGAAGCGTAAGTTTTAATAAGCGTGAAATTTATGCATATGTCGATATGGACAATTTCTTTGATACCGTCCTGCCTCACGAACTGGGGCATATTATTTTCCGGGAATTCGTCGGCTTCAATAAAAAACTGCCGCTTTGGCTTGATGAGGGCGTTGCAAGCTATATGGAGAGGACAAGAAGGCATGAAAGAATAATCTTATCAAAAATGCTGATGCGCCACGCGGAATTCATGACTATTGATATCTTAAGCAAAATGATAAGAGGCAAGATCTTAATGCCGGAAATATTTTATGCGGAATCGCTCAGTATCGTGGATTATCTGCTTCAAACTTTCGGCAAGGATAAATTTGTTGAATTTTGCCGCAGGATCAGGGATTTAAAACCCGGTCAAACTTGGGAATTGGCATTACGTGAAACATATAAGTTCAAAGGCCTTTCTGAATTAAATCACGGCTGGGAAGAGTACCTTGAGAATATGCCTTTTACCGAAAGCACCCCCAAGTTAAACTAAATTTCTCTTTAAACTTTCCTAAATTCCTATATAATAATATAATATATAAATAATACACCTTGCGCTTATCATGCACCCGGCGCTTATCGGAATTGCGCCGGTGTTCCCTTGTAGGAAAATTGCGCAAGTATGCCTCAACTAGGCATACACCTTGCGCTTATTGGAATTGCGCAAGTGTGCCTCAACTAGGCAAAGGACGGGAAAATGCAGGATATTAACATCTTAGTTATTGAGGATAAAAAAGAAGATGCCGGCTTTTTGGAAGAAACGCTGAAATCCCAGGGGTATAAAGTATGGCTTGCCTCAAGCGGCGAAGAGGGGCTTAAATTATTTAAAGGCATACCATTTGCGGTCGTAGTCACTGAGTTGCATATGGGCGAAATGGACGGCGTTGAGATTACAAAAGAAATGCTCAAGCTCAAGCCAAATATAAACGTTGTGGTGATCACTGCCTACACCTTCATCAGCTCTGCCATAGAGGCAATGGAAGAAGGGGCTTACGGCTACATCACAAAACCGTTCAATGCCTCAGAGATCAATATTGTGTTGGAGCGTGCAATAGAGAGGTATTTTCTTTTATCTTCGGAAGAAGACAGGAAGCAGTTTGCCGAGCTTTCTGTTAAAGACCCGCTTACAGGCGTCTATAACCGCAGGTTTTTAAAGATCTATATCCCCAACAAAATATCTTTGATGAAGCGGGTCTCCGAGAAGTTTTCGTTGCTTCTTGTTGATATAGATTATTTTAAGAAATTTAACGATACTAACGGCCACCTTGCCGGCGATGATTTATTGCGCAAGATGTGCAAATTGTTCCGCGAGACAGTGCGTCACGAAGATTTTATTTTTCGTTATGGCGGGGAAGAATTTTTGATTTTCCTGGACCATATAGATAAAAGAAGCGCTCAAATGGTAGCGGAGCGTATCCGTAATCTTGTCAATCTTTATATGCCGACCTCAGTAAGCATCGGCCTGGGGACTTATCCTGATGACGGGAATAATTTAGAGGAGTTGTTTTCTAAAATTGACCAGGCGCTTTACCGGGCAAAAGAAACCGGCAGGAACAAGGTTATAATCGTTTAGATAATGCGCCTTTATATTTTAAGCCCGACAGATAAAATTTACGAAGGCAATGCCAGGGAAGTAGTGCTTCCAGGGGAAGACGGCGAAGTAACGGTTTTGGATTTTCACCAGCCGTTTTTATACTGCTTAAGAGAGGGCTATATAACAATTAATGAGCATGCCTATAAAGAAAAATCATCTTCCGTAAAAGCGCCGGAAGCAGTTATGATAAGAAACGGCATTGCAAGGATGAAAGGCAACGAACTGGTAGTATTGGTAGAAGCGGAGAAGAAAAATGCGTAATTTAACCATAATTATTATTATGCTTTTAAGTACGCTCGGCCCGGCTTTGGTCATCGGTTTTGTCGGATTTGCCGCTGTAAAAGCCGTGGGAAGAAACCCCTCGGCTTCTTATAAAA
This sequence comes from Candidatus Omnitrophota bacterium, assembly GCA_016867005.1. Lineage (GTDB taxonomy): Bacteria > Omnitrophota > Gorgyraeia > Gygaellales > Profunditerraquicolaceae > VGKM01. The sequence continues at coordinate 14,458 of VGKM01000010.1, forward strand.
TATTAACGGCGATGATCACTGCTTTTATTTTTGCCGAAGCCATCGCGATACTGGCGATACTGGCGGTATTTAACTTGTTTAAATAATATGGTCGTAGAAATCTTAATAATCCAGTTGATCACTTTTGTCGCCATAATCGTAGTGATGCGTGTTTTGTTTTATAAACACGTAAATTCCGCGCTTTCCCGCCTCAGGCAATTGCAGGAAGAGGCGTTGATTAAAGAGTCGCAGATAAAAGAAGAATTGGACCGCATAAAGCAGGAAAGGCTTGCCGAGGTTGAGAGAGGCAAGCTTGAGGCCAAGAAGATAATTGAAGCGGCAAAGAAAGACGGGGATAACTTAAGGTCGAAAGTTGAATCTTTGGCAAAAGAAGAGAGCCAAAAGATCATTTCATTCGGGCAAGACGAGGTCCAGAAAATGAAGCAGGAGCTTATGTCCGGTTTAAAACAAAAAGCTGTGGACCTTTCAATCGAAATGATCAAATATACTTTTACAAATAAGGGGATGGAAAGTTTGCAACATGAGTTGATGGATGAGCTTATTGCCGAGATAGATTCTATCGATAAGGAAAGGTTCGCCGTAAAAACCGACAAGGTAGGCGTTGTTTCCAGTTCTCAGCTTTCCAGCAATGAAAAATCCCGGCTGGTCGATGTTTTATCCAGGAAGCTGGGTTCGCAGGTAGTTTTAGAAGAAAAAATCGACCCCGGCATCATCAGCGGTTTTGTCATCCAGATGAATGAATTTATTATCGATGGAAGCTTAAAAAATAAGTTAAACAAAGCAGTGCCGTATTTACATTCGGGTTAACCTGTAAAATCATTAATCTCGCATGGTACAAATACCCTCGCTGGACATAAAAGAAGTAGGGCGCGTTAAAGAAGTTAAGCAGGGGACCGTTAAGGTTGAAGGGCTTCCATCCTGCATTTATGGCCAATTAGTGCAATTTTCCGGCGGCGGAAAAGGCATGGCCATCGGGTTTAATCAGAGAGAGGTCTTGGTCATTGTTGTTTCCGAAGCAGGTAAAATCTCTGTCGGAGACAGTGTAAGTTCTTTAGGCGAGTTGATCTCTGTGCCGGTTGGGGAGGCCTTCCTGGGCCGTATAGTTAACGGCATAGGAGAGCCGATTGACAACCGCGGATTGATTAAACCGACAAGTTTTTTCCCTGTTTTCCGCGAAGCACCCGGAGTCATGGACAGGGAGCCCGTAGACCAGCCGCTTCTTACCGGAATAAAAATCATCGACCTTACCATCCCAATAGGCAAAGGGCAGCGTGAATTGATTATCGGAGACAGGCAGACCGGTAAATCAAGCATCGCCCTTGACGCTATAATCAATCAGAAAGATAAGAATGTAATTTGTATTTATTGCTGGATCGGCGGTTCTGAGACCGCTTTAAAGAAAATACTCCACTTGCTGAATGAAACAGGGGCGAATACTTATACTATCGTAGTTGCTTCTCCTGCGAGCGCAACAGCCGCAGAGCAGTATCTGGCTCCCTATGCTGCCGCGGCATTGGGCGAATATTTTATGCTGGGGGGCAAAGATGTTTTATTGACTTTTGATGACCTCACAAAGCATGCCTGGATCTACCGTCAGATTTCTTTATTGTTAGAGCGCTCTCCCGGCAGAGAGGCATATCCCGGAGATATCTTTTATGTGCATTCACAGCTCCTGGAGCGCGCAGGCCGCCTTAAAAGTTCTAAGGGCGGCGGGTCAATGACGTTTTTGCCGATTGTAGAGACATTGCAGGGGGATATTACCGGCTACATCCAAAGCAACCTCATCTCAATTACCGACGGGCAGATTTATTTGAGTTCCCCGTTATTTAAAGAGGGTTTTAAGCCGGCTATTGATTTAGGGCTTTCGGTTTCCCGTATCGGCAGCAAGGTGCAATGTTCTGCCATTAAAGAGGTAAGTGGCGGGCTTCGCCTGGAATATGCCCAATACAGGGAAATGCTTCGTTTAACCAAGCTGCGCACCCGGCTTTCTCCGGAAGCAATGGAGAAGATGCGGCGGGGCGAAGTTTTAAGAGAGGTATTGATCCAGCCGAATAACCTGCCTATTTCCGAGCAGGAAGAGATCATCCTTTTTTATGCCTTTAAGAGAAAGATCCTGGAAATCCTGCCGCAGGATGCTTTAAAGAAATTTATCCCCAATTTCTTTAATTTTGTTGTAGCAGACCATCCTGCGATTATCGAGTCGCTTAAAAAATCCCGGTCTTTAACCGTGGATATTAAAACAGAATTAGACAAGTTGTTTGTTGAGTTTTTCCAGAGAGTGAAGTCGCAGGAGCCCTAAAGCCATATGCCTACTTTAGTAAGATTAAGAGAGGACCTGAATTTTAACCGTAACCTGGGCGATATTATCGATACACTTAAATCAGCGGCCCTGATTCAATTTCGCCTGTTCCAGACAAAAATAAGCCCCAACGAAAATTTTTTAAAAGAGATCGAAGCTTCTTTTAAGTTGCTGGAGCCGGCGGTAAGAGGGCATCCGTATCTGGTGGAACGGCAGGGCCTTCAAAGCGCTATAGTGATCATTACTTCTGACGAAGGTTTTTTGGGGGAAATGAACTCGTTGCTTATTAACGCCGGGCTTGAGGCAAGGGAAAGGCCGGAAGACGAGATCATTATTATCGGAGATAGAGGCGCAAAATACCTGGAAGAAATGGAAGAGAATTTCGTTGCTTTCCCGGGGATATCCGAAGATATTAAAGCTAAAGATATCAGCGCCCTTTCCAATTATTTGTTAAAGGGTTATCATGAGAGGTTCAGGAGGATCTTAATAGCTTATCCTGAATTTGTTTCTTTGACGCTGCAAAAGGTCCGGCTAAACGAAATATTTCCTTATCAGGCAACCGATAAGCGGATGGACTTGACATTCTTTGAAAAGGAAGTCGAAGTCGAGCCATCGGCAAAAAGGTTATTGGAAAATCTGATGCGGTTGTATTTGGAATACAGGCTTTTTGAGATTTTCTGGTCCAGCAAGCAGTCGGAATACGCCGCGCGCATCATGCATTTGGAAGGAAGCACCCAGGAGTTATCTCATATGAACCAGCGCCTTGCCTTTAATTATTTCAGGCAGGTGCACGCAGTAAGTGATAAGACAATCAGGGAGATTTCCGCATCGCGCATATTCTTAAGAGAC
>VGKM01000011.1 GCA_016867005.1 Candidatus Omnitrophota bacterium
TGATACCTTTGTATTTACCGCAGTTACATTCCCAGTCGCGGACAGGCCCGAATATTTTTTCGCAGAAAAGGCCGTCTTTTTCCGGTTTAAGCGTACGGTAATTGATTGTCTCGGCTTTTTTAACTTCTCCCTTGGACCAGCTCTTGATTATCTGAGGAGAAGCAATTTTTATGGAAATATTATCAAAGGAGGTAATCTCTTCCATTATTTGTCCTTTTCTGTTTTAATATCAAGGCAGAGGCCTTGTAATTCTTTAATCAAAACGTTGAATGATTCTGGGGTACCATGGCTTAAGCGCTGTTCTCCTTTTACGATCGCCTCATAAATACGGGTCCTGCCTGAGACATCGTCGCTTTTTACGGTAAGCATTTCCTGCAAGGTAAATGCCGCTCCATACGCCTCAAGCGCCCAAACTTCCATTTCTCCCAAACGCTGCCCTCCGAATTGCGCCTTACCGCCTAACGGCTGTTGCGTTACCAATGAATATGGGCCGATAGAACGGGCATGGATCTTTTCGTCGACCAGATGGATCAGCTTCATTATGTAAATGTAGCCGACCGTGACCTTCTGGTCAAATGCCTCTCCTGTATAACCGTCACAGAGTGTGATCTTGCCTTCTTCCGGAAGATTTGCTTTCTTGAGCATATCTTTTATCTCTTCTTCCGTTGCGCCGTCAAAAACAGGGCTATCAACCTGTATTCCCAAAACCTTTGCTGCCCAGCCAAGATGCGTCTCTAGGATCTGCCCTACGTTCATACGTGAAGGAACGCCTAAGGGATTTAAAACGATCTCAACCGGGGTCCCGTCAGGCATAAAAGGCATGTCTTCCTGAGGCACAATACGCGCCACTACACCTTTGTTGCCGTGGCGGCCGGCTAATTTATCCCCTTCAGCAACTTTACGTTTTGTAGCGATATAAACCACGACTCTTTTTAAAACGCCGGGAGGAAGTTCATCTCCCCTGCGGACTTTTTCTATTTCCTGCTGCTGTTCAACAAAAAGCTCCTGGATCTGCTCATCGAATGACGCAGAAAGGATCTTTGCCTCTTCGTTATTGCTGAAATCGATCTTTTCCACGCGCCTTTTATCCACTCCAAGCAGCTGGGCAAGACGGGATATTTTTTCCGTCTGAAGAAACTCAAGCTCCTGTTTATAATATGCTTTCAATTCCCTGACTTTGGCCAATTCTTTGCTTTTTTCTTCTTTTGACTTACGGCCTCTGTCTTTACGCTGAAAGATATGTACATCCACAACAACGCCTTCAACGCCGGGAGGAACAATCAAGGATGTATCACGGACATCCCCTGCCTTTTCTCCGAAAATCGCACGCAACAATCTTTCTTCAGGAGACAATTCTGATTCGGTCTTAGGTGTCACCTTGCCTACCAGAATATCTCCGGGGGCGACTTCAGCCCCTAAGCGGATGACCCCTTCCTGATCAAGATTTCTAAGGGATTCTTCACTGACATTGGGGATATCGCGGGTAATTTCTTCATTTCCAAGGCGGGTCTCTGTTGCCTCTATCTCAAATTCTTCGACATGGATCGAAGTAAGCACATCTTCTTTAACAAGCTTCTCGTTCAAAAGTATGGCGTCTTCAAAATTATATCCGCGCCACGGCATAAACGCACATAAGATATTCCTGCCCAGCGCCAATTCTCCGCCTCTTGTACTGGTGCCGTCGGCAATGACATCACCTTTTTCTATGTGCTGGCCGATTTTTACTATTGGCCTCTGATTAAGGCAGGTATCGGCATTAGTACGAAGGAATTTCTTTAAATGATACGTCCTTTTACCTATAGTAATATGGGAAACGTCAACACTTGTGACCTTACCTGATTCCTCTGCGACCACAACTGAACCTGAATCTTTTGCAATCTTTGCTTCCATCGCGGTCCCGACAATCGGGGACTCTGCGCACATAAGCGGCACTGCCTGCCTCTGCATGTTCGCACCCATCAAAGCACGGTTAGCATCATCATGTTCTAAGAACGGTATGAGGGATGCTGCCACCGATACAAGCTGTTTCGGAGAAACATCCATGTACTCGACCTGCTTGCCGGGCACCTTAGGAAAATCTCCTTTAAAACGGCAATAAGCTTCTCTTTCCTTGAAAGTTCCGTCGTCATTTAAGGGGACGTTGGCCTGGGCAATGATCTTATCTTCTTCTATATCTGCGGTAAGGTATTCGATTTTTCTGGTCACACGGCCGTCTTCGACCTTTCTGTAAGGGGTCTCCAAAAGCCCCAGGCTGTTAACACGGGCATAGCTCGAAAGAGATGCGATCAAGCCGATATTCGGTCCTTCCGGTGTTTCTATGGGACAGACCCTTCCGTAGTGGGAAGAATGTATATCTCTTACTTCAAAACCTGCACGCTCGCGGGATAAACCTCCCGGGCCTAAAGCGCTCAACCTTCTCTTATGGGTCATTTCTGCCAGAGGATTAACCTGGTCCATGAACTGAGAAAGCTGGCTGCGGGAAAAGAAATCGCGGATCTGGTTAGATAAAAGTTTTGAGTTGATCAGATAGTGCACGCTTATAGTATTCAAATCTCCTAGAATACTGAGCCGCTCTCTTATTGAACGCTCGACACGGGCAAGCCCTATTCTTATCTGATTCTGCACAAGTTCTCCGACGCTCTTTACGCGGCGGTTTCCAAGATGATCGATATCATCGATCTTTCCTTCTCCTGCATGAAGCCGTATAAGATATTCCATTACCTTAATAACCGTAGCAGAATCAAGGATCCTTTTCTCCAAAGAAACATTCATCCCGAGCTTTCTATTTAAAATAAACCTTCCCACCCTTTCAAGGTCATACCTTGCAGGGTCAAAGAATAACCTGTAGAACAGGTTCTCTGCGGCCTCTTTTGTAACCGGCTCAGTAGGGCGCATTTTGCGGTAAAAATCAAAATATGCCTCTTCCTTATTTTTGGTTGTATCTTTTTTAAGCGTATTGGTTATTTCCGGGTGGTCTTTGCCGAAAGCAGCGATTATTTCCTGGTCAGTGGAAAAACCCAGGATCCTCAGGATTTGCGTTGCGGGGAAATTTCTGCGCCTATCTACATATGCAAGTATTGATTCTGACAGGTCATATTTAAATTCAAGCCAGGCGCCCCTGTAAGGGATTACCCTGCCATAAAATATTTTCTTGCCTGTCGGATGCTCTTCTTCTTCAAATGACACGCCGGGAGAACGCTGCAGCTGGCTTACTACAACACGCTCATCACCGTTGATGATGAAAGTCCCGGTGTCAGTCATAAGCGGGATCTCTCCGAAATACGCATCCTGTTCTTTTGTTTCACTGGCGGTAGTCAGGCGGAACTTTACTTTAAGCGGCGCGGCATAAGAAAGCGCCCGCCTCTTTGATTCTGAAATACCGTACTTGGGCTTTCCCAATGAATAACTTAAAAATTCAAGCTTAACCGAACGCTCATTGTTCTCAATGGGAAATATTTCCTCAAAGACCTCCTGCAGGCCGATACGTTTTCTCTCTGAAGGTGCAATATCGGTCTGCAGAAATTCATGATAGGACTCTAATTGCACATCCAAAAGATGCGGAAGCTCATAAACCTCTTTTAACTTCGCGAAACTTTTACGCTTTGTCATGACAGTTTAACTCCTGCATAATAGGTAAACTAATAAACACGAATTTCACACTCATAATTTTTTGATTAATTGTGTGAAATCGAGCTTAATCCGCAATTATTTTAATTCGACTGTTGCACCTGCAGCTTCAAGCTTTTTCTTCATCTCTTCGGCTTCTTCTTTCGGAACGCCGTCTTTGATAGGCTTTGGTGCGGCATCAACTAGGTCTTTAGCCTCTTTAAGCCCGAGACTTGTGATTGTCCTGACTTCCTTGATAACGGCAATCTTATTTGCGCCTGCGCTAGCAAGTACTACGGTGAAAGCAGTCTTCTCTTCTGCTGCCGGAGCGGCTGCTGCGCCTGCTGCTGCGCCTTGCGGCATTGCCATCATCGGCATATTAGCTTCAACGCCAAATTTCTCTTCAAGTGCCTTTACCAAATCCGAAAGCTCCAGGACCGTCATGCCCTCTATGGATTTGATTAATTCGTCTAACTTTTCACTTGCCATTTTCTCTCCTCCTGACTGTTAACTAGTTTTTTTCTTTTTTATCTGGTCCAAACATATAACAAATTTCTTTAAAGTGCCGTTTAATACCATCACCAATCCCCTTATCGGGGCATTCAAGGTACCTACTACCTGCGCCCTTAATACATCTTTTGAAGGGAGCTTAGATAAAGCAATGATATCGCTTTTTTCTAAAACTTTATCTTTAAACATGCCGGCTTCAAGGACGAGTTTTTCATGGCCCTTCTGGAAATCACAAAGGATCTTTGAAGTTTCAACCGGTTCTTCCTTTACAAAAATAAAACCGCACGGGCCTTCTATGGCCTTTATAACCGTTTCAAGGCCGGAGTCCTTCAAAGCCCTCCTTGCCACGGAATTTTTTACCACGAAAAAATTGGTATTTGCGCCTTTTAATGACTGCCTTAAAGAAGTCATATCGGGGCTGGACAGGCCGGAATATTTGACAATAATGAATGAATCCGATCCCTTTAACCTTGATTTTATCTGTCTTTCCGAAATCTCTTTTACTAATAATCCGACTTTTTTCATATAGCTAACCTCAGGCCTGGGTTCATCGTTGAAGAAATAGTTAAACTTTTGACAAATTTGCCTTTGACGGATGACGGCTTTGCATCGTTTATTGCTTCTATAACACGCAGGGCATTATCATAAATTTTATCCTCAGAAAAAGAGACCTTTCCGACTGATAAATGCATCCCGCCTTGCTTGTCTACGCGGAACTCGACTTTCCCTTTTTTAATATCATTTATTGCCTTGGCGATATCATTGGTCACTGTGCCGGTCTTGGGGCTTGGCATAAGGCCGCGCGGCCCGAGTACTTTGCCGAGCTTACTCAAATCCTTCATCATTTCCGGCGTAGCGATCGCACAATCAAAATCAAGGAAACCTGCTCCGACCTTGTCTATTAACTCATTGCCTCCGACGATATCCGCCTCTGCATCTTTAGCAATACGTTCATGTTCGCCTTTGCAGAAAACGGCAACACGGACTTTTTTACCGGTGCCATGAGGCAGGACCACTGTACCACGGACCATCTGATCCGACTTTTTAGAATCGACATTAAGGTTGAAATGCAGGTCAACAGAAGCATCAAATTTTACAGGATTGAATTTTTTGAGCGCGGAAATGGCTTCTTTTAACTGGTAGGCCTTGTTTACTTCAAGCGACTTTGCTGTTTCCGATAATCTCTTACTGCTTTCTTTCATCATGGTTATCCCTCTATAACAATTCCCATGCTGCGGGCTGTGCCTTCGATAATCTTAACCGCCTGTTCCATATCGGCAGTATTGATATCTTGCATCTTCTGTTTGGCGATCTCTTCGACCTGCTTGCGTGTAACCTTGCCGATCGTTTCTTTTCCCGCAATACCGCTGGCCTTTGCCAGGTTTGCGGCGCGTTTTAACAATACCGAAGACGGCGGGCTCTTTATGATAAAACTAAAGGTCCTGTCTTCAAAAACACTGATGACTACGGGCAAGATCAGCCCGTCCCTTCCTTTTGTCTGGTCATTAAACTGTTTGCAGAATTGCATAATATTGACTCCGTGCTGGCCTAATGCGGGGCCTACCGGAGGCGCAGGATTTGCGGAACCTGCGGGGACATGCAGCTTAATTTGCGCGGTAACTTTCTTTGCCATTATATCTTCTCGACTTGCCAATATTCCAATTCTACCGGCGTCGACCTGCCGAAGATTGAAACACTGACTTTTAATTTACCTTTTTCAGGATGAACATCGTCTATTGTTCCGTTAAAATTCACAAATGGGCCGTCAGTGACCCTGACCTGCTCACCTTTCTCAAAAACAACCTTGGGGCTCGGTTTTACCTGGGTTTCCTGCGAACGTTTCAGGATGTTATCAACTTCATTCTGCGGCAGAGGCATCGGCTTTTTGCCTAGCCCGATGAAACCTGTAACTCCGGCGGTAGTTTTAATAAGAAGATAGGTCTCTTCCGTTAAATCCATTTCCACTAACAGGTAACCCGGAAAAAATTTACGCTGGGAAATCCGCCTTTTGCCTGAACGGATCTCAGATACCTGTTCGGTAGGGATTATAACCTTATTGATCAACTCGGATAGGCCGCTTGAGGCAATCCTGTTCTCAAGAAGTGTTTTTACCTTGTCTTCAAAACCTGTTTGTGTATGAACAACGTACCAATTCTTCATTTAAACATTAAACTCAAGATTTTGGAAAGCGTCAGGTCTATTATACCTATATATACTGCCATGATGAATGTCAGCACAATTACAACAGCAGTTGATCCTGCCAATTCCTGCCTTGTCGACCACGATACTTTCCCCAATTCAACTTTTACTTCCAAAAGGAAGGTTTTTATCTTCGAGAAATTCTTAATTACCAGGAATAATGCAATAGCCCCTATTAATGCCGGGATGATAACCTTTAGATTTTTTAATAAAATATCCATTCTTTTTGCAGGTATCGGGGCTTATCCCGTACTTTTCATTTATTTACAGGGACGGCAGGAGTCGAACCTGCAGTTACGGTTTTGGAGACCGTTGGTTTGCCATTAACCGACGTCCCTATCCGCCTTCTTAACCCCCATCTATATTACTTAATCTCTTTATGAGGAGTATGCTTATGGCAAAACCTGCAGAACTTGGAAATTTCCAGCCTCTCCTGATGCAACTTTTTATTCTTAAGAGTTGTATAGTTCCTGTTTTTACAAACCGTACACTCTAATGTGATTATCTCGCGCATATTTTAATCAGTCCGCCGAAAGCGGATAAGCTCAAAAATTCCCTTATAATCAATTTCTCGCTTAAGCTGGAGACGGGAATTGAACCCGTGACCCCATCCTTACCAAGGATGTGCTCTACCAACTGAGCTACTCCAGCGGTAATTTCTTGGATCTACGGGCTTAAAAGATAAAAACTCCACCATCAAGAATTTTCTTAAATTCTTTTTTAAATTACAAAAATCCCGGGAATATTGTGGGGATTATATAGACAAAGAAATATACACTATTAAACTACTCTTGTCAACCTTTTTTTTGAGTTTTTTTAAAAAACCTTAAGAAATGGAGTTTGCCAGGTTGGCAAAATCCTGCAGCGACAGGCATTCAGGGCGTATGTTAGGGAGGATATTAAAATCTTTAAAAAAACTATTCAGTGATCCGGCCGGCACTTTATCCTTCAGGCTGTTCCTTAAGGTCTTCCTCCGCTGATTAAAAGCTGCCCTGATTATATTAAAAAATACAGCTTCGTCTTTTAGCGCAAACAGCGGCCTGTCTCTTACAACAAGTTTTAGAAAAACAGAATCTACCTTAGGCGCGGGGCTGAATGAATTCTTTTTTATTGAAAAAATAGTTTTTGGGGAAAAATAGTACTGCACAAAACAACTAAGAGAACCGTATTCCTTAGAGCCCGCCTGTGCCGCTAATCTGTCAGCAAGCTCTTTCTGAACGGTCAGAAAAACATTTTTTAATTTGTGCCTGTGCCTGATAAGATGCTCAATTATCGGCGTCGTGATATAATAAGGAATATTCCCCAGCACATCGATCCGCCTGCTTTCATTTGCAAAGAACTTAGAGATATCAAATTTTAGTATATCGCAATTTAAAATATTTATATTGTCCAGGCAGGATAAGTTTTCCCGAAGTACTCCTAATAACCTGGTATCTATTTCTACAGCAAAAACTTTTTTTACCTGTTTTGCAATTAATGCAGTTAGATCCCCCCTCCCTGCACCGATTTCTAAAAGTATATCCTGGAGAGAAAATCCGCAAGCAGAAACTATTTTACGCTGAATATTCTTATCGGTTAAAAAATTCTGGCCTAGGCTTTTTTTTGGTTTGATGTACATCTGATGGCGGATTTGATCGCTTCAATCATAGAAACCGGATCAGCAATATTCTTTCCGGCAATATTAAAGGCAGTGCCGTGAAGAGGCGATGTCCGGACATACGGCAGGCCCAAAGTAAGATTAACACCGCCAGAAGGAGACGATAATTTTAGCGGTATAAGGGCCTGGTCATGGAACAATGCTATTACGCAGTCAAACCTGCCGCAAAAAGCATCCTTTATCGCTGAATCAGCGGGCAATGGCCCGTAAATATACTTAATATTTTTCTTAAGCTTTTTAACGGCCGGCTTTAAAAGCGAATTTTCCTCATTCCCAAATAAGCCGTTATCCGAAGCATGCGGATTTAACCCGCAAACCGCAATCCGCGGGCTATCTATGGAAAAAAAGCCCTTTAACGCTTCATTTGTCAATAAAGCTGTTTTTATCAAATCCGATGATTTAATGTTTGAAGCTACATCTTTTAAAGCGATGTGCCGGGTTATAAGCGAAAACTTCAATTTTTCATTCAAAAGCATCATTACGATATATTTTGAACCGCTCTTTTCTTTTAGATATTCCGTATGCCCGGAAAAATGCATACCGGAAAGATTTATTGCCTCCTTAGAAACAGGAGCAGTAACAAGGCAATCAATTTCTTTACTACATATCATATCTACCGCAGCATCAAGATATTCTACAGAAGCCCTCCCGTACTCTGGGCGTATTTTACCGCATTTGAAGTTTTTACGATTAATATTGCCCAGGTCGACAAAGCGGTAACCTTTGATTTCCGGCCTCTGTCCCCTGGTTTTCTCAAACACCCATTTGTCTCCGATGACCACGAATTCTGCCCGGGATTTTTGCCCGGATAAGGACTTAAAAACCACCTCCGGGCCGATACCGGAAGGATCTCCCATAGTTATCCCAACTCGGATTTTAGCCATTTTATTTAAATCGGGCTTGGATTTTAGATTTATACATCAATCCTGGACAAGCTTGATATAGGAATGCTTTCTTAATTCGGCCAGCCAGGTGGAAAGCTCTGCTTCCATTTTACTGTTCTGAAGATATGAGAAGACCTGTTCTTTGGCTTCATCCAAAGTCAGCTTCCGGGGAGGAGTAATGCTATCCAATTTGAAAATATAATAACTATCATATATCTTTACCGGCTCCGATATCTCCTGAGGCATGAGTTTAAAAATGGTCTCTTCGATTTCTTTTCTTAATTTCCCTGAACGGCTGGCAACAAGCTCATTTAAAGGCATGCCGTACTTATTGGCTACACTGTCAAAAGGTTCCCCCTTTTTCAAATCCGCAAAGGCCTTTTTTGCCACAATTTCTTCTTCGGTATTCATTGAGCTGAAAAACCGCTCTTCACCCAGGTCAAACTCTTTTTCATTCTTCTGATAAAATTCGGTGACCTCAAGCGGGGTGACCGTAACTTTGCTTCTTATTTTGTATTCAATCATATTGAACATCAAGAATTGTTCCCTTATTTTCTTTTCCAGATCCGAAAGGACCAACCCTTGCTGCCGCAGGGAATTCTGAAATTCCGCATCAGTCCGGTAATGCCTCCTTATTTCATCAAGCCTTGCCTTCACCCTTGATTCATCAACAATAACCTTGTAGCGCTTTGCTTCCTGCAATATGAGCCTGTCGTCAATAAGCTTATTGATCAGGTCAAGCTTCATATCCTGGATCTTGGTCTCCAGTTCTTTGCCAGAATATTCTTCGGACAATTGCATGCGCATAAAATTAAGGAAATCGTTAAGGTCTTTCTGGGTAATGATATCATTATTGACGATACCTACTATTTTATCCTGGGCAAACGCGAAATGACAGATACAGAAGCTGCTTAATAATATTAAAACCGCAATTTTAACCTTAAGATTACCCATTTATCCTTGCTTTCTTAAACGTACCGATAGCTTCTTTTAAAAGGCGGCAGTAAAGATCAAATCCTACTGCTGCAATAAAACCATGCTGCTGTGCCCCCAATAAATTACCTGCCCCGCGCATTTCCAGGTCCTCCATGGCGATTTTAAATCCGCTTCCCAGTTCCGAATGCTCCTCTATCGCCTGGAGGCGTTTCTTTGCCTCTGCTTCCAATGTTTCATGCCTGGGCACCATAAAGTAAGCGAATGCCGGCTTATCGATCCTTCCTACCCTGCCCCTTAATTGATGCAAATCGCTCAATCCAAACCTGTGCGCGTTATTGACTACCAAAGTATTGACATTTGGTATATCTATGCCGGACTGGATTATCATAGTACAAACCAGGACCTGGATCTGGCCTTTCAAAAAGCTGAACATTGCATCTTCGAGTTGCCTCGGAGGCATCTGGCCATGGCCTATGCCGACTTTTATCCCTACGGGCAGGATCTTTACCAGTTTTTCTTTTACTTTTTCAATATCATGAACGCGGTTATGCAAAAAATAAACCTGCCCGCCTCTTTCAATTTCGCGCAAGATTACCTGGCGCACCAAATCTTCATCATATTCTACCACAATTGACTTAATAGGCAACCTATTTTGAGGCGGGGTATTAATCACGGACAGGTCTTTTGCTCCCATTAGGCTCATATATAATGTGCGGGGTATGGGGGTCGCGGTCAATGTAAGGATATCGCAGGATAAACGCAGCGATTTTAATTTTTCTTTCGATTTTACGCCAAATCTCTGTTCCTCATCAATAATCACAAGGCCAAGGTCCTTAAATTTGATGTCATTGGATAAAAGGCGGTGCGTACCGATTACAATATCAACCGTTCCTTCGGCAAGGCCTTTAACAATCTGCCTCTGTTGAAGCTTGGTCCTGAACCTGGAAAGCATCGCTAAGTTAACCGGAAAATCGCCTAAGCGGAACTTAAAATTCTGATAGTGCTGTTCAGCCAGGATCGTAGTAGGCACCAAAAAAACAACCTGCTTATTGTTCATTGTTGCTTTAAATGCGGCCCGCATGGCAACTTCTGTCTTGCCATAGCCCACATCACCGCAAAGGAGGCGGTCCATAGGCCTCTTGGATTCCATGTCAAGTTTTACCTCGGTGGCAGCATTGTGCTGATCAGGCGTCTCTCCATAAGGAAATTTCTCTTCGAACTGCCTTTGCCAATCGTTGTCAACAGCACAGGAAAACCCTTCAACGCTCATCCTCATTGCCTGTAAAGACAAAAGGTCCCAGGCCAGCTTCTGTATTCCTTTTCTTGCTCTTTCTTTGATCCTTAACCATTCTTTGGAACCAAGCTTGAACAACTTAGGCCTGCGAACCTGGAAGGCAATATACTTTTGCACCAAATGCATATCTTCAACAGGGACATAAAGTTTTTCCTGGCGGTCGTATTCAATAACAAGATGGTCCTGTAGTTTTTCTTTTAGCTTTAACTTATGAAAGCCCATAAACCTGCCGATGCCGTAACGGTTATGCACGACATAGTCGCCGAGCTTAAGATCGATAAAATTATCTATGGGGAAATCTTCTTTAAAAAGGAGGGCTTTAAACTGGCGGGGTTTCTTAACCGGCAGAATTATAACTATCCTATGCTCCCAGGAGGCCTCGCCGGTCAAAGGATTGAATGTCTTGATCGAGCTTATCTTATCATCGTCAAGCTCGATGCGTATAGGCAGCTCAAATGAAAAAGGGAATATATCAAGAGTGCCTCCCCTGAGGGCAAAATCGCCCTCTTGGCTTACCGCATCGCGCCTTTTATACCCGAAATCAAAGGTTAAAGAGCTAGATACGAAGTCGAGATTGATATCTGCGTCTTTGTAGAGCTTAAGAGACTTGAACATTAATCAGTTATTTCTTTTTCGTCCAGGCAAGTACAAGCGGAGAGGCGATAAAAATAGTGGAATAAACGCCGGAGATAAAACCGGCGATCAATGCAAAGGCAAAATTTCCTAAAACCTCTCCTCCGTATAACAGAATGGCGGTTACTACAAAAAGCGTTGATAGCGAAGTAAGTATAGTCCTGCCGAGCGTCTGGTTAACACTTAGATTAATCAACTCAGAAAGGCTTAATTTACGGGAAAGGCGCATATTTTCACGCACCCGGTCATAAATTACAATTGTATCATTTATTGAATAACCGGCTATGGCTAAAAATGCGGTTACGCTTAATAAATCAATAGGCCTGCCGGTAATCGCCAAAAGCCCGAGGGCAATTAAAACGTCGTGCAACAGCGCAATTACGCCGGCAATGGCGAAATTGAAATGTTTAAACCTGATAAATACATAAATCAGGATCCCTACGAGCGCCCAGATAAGCGCATTAACGGCCTTGCCTTTTAGATACCTTCCCGCAACCGGGCCGACTTTTTCGATTCGCAGGATCTGAATATCCTCATCGGGGAACTTTTCTTTTAATTTATCGGTTATGATATCACTTTTGTCGCTTGAAGTCCTGATGAGGACAACTTTCGGGTCTTCCTTGAATTGCTGTATTGAGGCGTCACTAAAACCTGCTTCGCTTAAACAACCACGCACTTTATCTATTGCTACAGCGTTCTTAAAACTGTATTCATGTAGCTGTCCGCCGGAAAAATCAATCCCGTAAGCATTTTTGCCTTTATTAAAAAAGGCAACCATGCCTGAAATGATAATAACCAGCGAAAGTACATAGCAAATCTTTCTTTTCCCGACGAAATCGATCTTTGTTTGCCTGATCCAATTCTGCATCGGAAGAGATTTCAGCCATCCGAAAGAAAGGAAAATTTCCATTATGGTCCTTGTTACTACAACCGCCGTAAACATACTGGCAAGAAGGCCGATGGTCAAAGTTACGGCAAAACCCCTGATAGGCCCGGTTCCGAACCAAAACAGGAATAAAGAAGCGATTAAGGTAGTCAGATTAGAGTCAAGAATAGCGGTAAAGGCGCGGCTGTAACCGTTTGCTATAGCAGTGCGCAGGGCTTTGCCTGCGTTGATTTCTTCGCGTATTCTTTCATTGATCAGGACATTGGCATCTACTGCCATACCTAAAGACAAAGCAATGCCGGCTATACCCGGCAATGTCAGGGTTGCAGATACTCCGGGGAATAATGCCGGCAACATGCCTAATCCGCCTAATATGATTAAAAAGTTCAATAAAAGCGCTATATCGGCAACTAAACCCGCCAGTAAATAATAGAATGCCATAAAAAATATGACAATGATGCCGCCGATAATAGACGCCTTCACTCCTTTATTAATGGAATCCTGGCCAAGCAATGGGCCGATGGTCCTCTCCTCTTCAATATGCATAGGAGCAGGTAAAGCGCCTACGCGCAGCACCAATGCCGTATCCTGCGCCTGGTCCGGAGTAAAACGGCCAGTTATTACCGCCTGTCCGGAAGGAATAGCTTCTTTAATACGGGGGGCTGTCTGGATTTTGCCGTCTAAAACAATTGCCAGCCTTCTGCCAACGTTACCGACAGTGATCTCGGCAAATTTCTTTGCGCCTTCCGGGTTAAATTCAAGCGAAACAACCGGCTCATTAAAAGAACTCTGGTCAAAACGCACCGATGCGTTGGAAATAGCATCGCCAGTTAAAATAGCGTTTTTCTCTAATAATAACGGCTCGTTATCATCAAGCGCGCGCGCTAATTCAAATCCTTCGGGAATATTGCCTTCTATTGCCTGTTTTAATTTTTCTAAATCATTTGAAACAAGCTTAAACTCAAGAAGGGCGGTTTTGCCGATCAAATCAATGGCTCTTTGGCGGTCAGTAACTCCAGGGAGCTGTACCACGATCTCATCTATCCCCTGTTTGACTATGTGAGGTTCCCTTACCCCGAAAGCATCAATCCTGTTCCTGATTACTTCCAGCGCCCGGTCACAGGCATCGGCCTTGGCATCAGCAGAAAGCCCTTTTGTATCAACCTTTAAAAGAAGGTGCATCCCGCCCTGCAGATCAAGGCCCAGATTTATCTTCTTATTCAGAGGAAAGGCAGAATAGGCACAGATGCCTACTACCGCCAGGATCATGATTGATTTATAAAGGACCCTTTTTTCCATTTTTTATTAAGCCCTCCTTAGGAGGCAGCGCCTGCTTTTATTGTTTTAAGCGCAATACAATTCTTTTCTACTTCGATCTTTACGTTTTCATCTATCCTTATTACAACTGTTTTGTCCTTCACATTGACAACCGTCCCGTGGATCCCTCCCGAAGTCACTACATCGTCATTTTTGTTCAGGGAACCGATCATCTTCTGGCGCTCTTTTTCCTGCTTTTTCTGAGGGCGGATCAGAAGAAAATAAAAGATCACAAAGATCAATAACAGCGGAAATAGATTAACTATGGGATTTACTGCTTGTCCTTGAGGCATTTAATTACTCCTTTTTCTTTTTTTTAGCCAAACTCTCAACAGTATCAGAAAGAATTGCTCCGTTTTTTACCCAATGCTGCAGCCGTTCAAGTTTTATCTTCACTTCTCCTGAAACAGGATTATAAAAACCTATTTCTTCAATAAACCTGGCATCTCTTCCCGCATGCTGATCAAAGACCGAGATGCGGAAATGCGGTTTTCCTTTAGGATTCTTGCCAATCCTGCGTAAACGTATGCGAACTGCCATTTTTAACTTCCTTTCTTTTTAAATTAACGATAATGGGCCTGTACCACACCCGGTGTGGAATAGGTAGTATAACATTAAATCTGTTAATTTCAACTTGTTTTTATTGCCTCCATTAATGCCTTTGCCTTATTTACCGATTCCGCATATTCCTTTGCCGGCACAGAATCCACCACCACTCCGACCCCTGCCTGTATGTAAGCGGTATGATTTTTTATGACTATGGTCCTAATAGTTATACAAGTATCCATATTGTGGGAAAAACTAAAATATCCGACACACCCGGCATAAGGGCCGCGGCGGGTATTTTCAAGTTCATCTATGATCTCCATCGCCCTGACCTTTGGGCTCCCGGAGACAGTACCGGCAGGAAAACATGCCCGCAGGCAATCATAAGCGTCAAATTTTTTATCCACAAGGCCTTTGACATTAGATACAATATGCATTACATGGGAATACCTTTCGACCGACATAAATTCATCCACCACGACTTTGCCGCTTTTACAAACCCTGCCTAAGTCATTTCTTCCTAAATCAACCAGCATGATATGTTCTGCTTTTTCCTTTTCATCATTTAGAAGTTCCTTCTCCAGTATTTTATCTTCTTCTTCGTCCCTGCCGCGAGGCCTGGTCCCGGCAATAGGGCGCGTCTCGACAATCCCGTCTACATAACGCACAAGCAGCTCCGGAGATGAACCGACCATGGCAAAATCTTTAAGTTCAAGATAAAACATATAAGGAGAAGGATTAATGCTGCGCAGGTTCCTGTAAATCTCAAAAGTAGGCCTGTTGATCTTGACTTTAAATCTCTGCGAAGGCACAACCTGAATGGCATCGCCTTTTTTTATATATGCCCTTGCTCCATCAACCATCTTCATGAATCCGGCTTTGGTATAATTAGATGAGACCGAAAAACTTTTTTTGCCACGGCTATTTTTAAGAGTACTTTCCGGCAATGGATGCTTCAACTCTTTATGTATAGAATCTATCCTGGAAAGGGCTTTTTCATAAATTTTCTTTAACTGCCCGCCTGAACAATTTCTTCCAGAAGGCAAGATAATGTTAGCGACGATCTTGATAGAATGGTTCACATGGTCAAAAACCAGGATATTATCGGTAAGCATAAAGACCGAATCAGGAAGTTTTAACTCATCGGGGTTTTTATCCGGGATGTCTTCAAAAAACCTAGCCATATCATACCCCATAAAACCGACCAGCCCTCCGCAAAAACGAGGCAGGCCTTTTATCGGGACGGCTTTAAAGACCTTCATTATATTCTTTATTTCTTTCAGGGGATCGGCCTTTGTAATAAACCTTCTGGCGGATTTTCTTTGCCCGGAAATAATCTCAATAGCCCTTCCCTTGCTCCTGAAGACCAGCGCCGGATTACTGCCTAAGAATGAATACCGGGCGATCTTTTCCTGCCCCTCTACTGATTCAAGGAGGAATGAATAGGCATTCTTTTTGATTTTCAAAAATGCGGAAACCGGAGTATCAAGGTCGGCATTGATCTCCTTGTATATGGGTATGACATTGCCTTTTTTGGATAATTTAATGAATTCTTGTAGGGATGGATAAAACATTATTTTATTTTTATTTTTCGGTAAAAACATGTTCTATTACCGGTGTGGCAGGCAACGCCGGCCTGACGCACCTTTATCAATAAGGCATCCAAATCGCAGTCATAAGCAACTGATTTCACAAATTGAAAATGCCCCGAAGTCATGCCTTTTACCCAATATTCCTGCCTGGAGCGCGACCAAAAACAGGTCTTGCCGAGCTTAAGGGTCCGCCTGAGAGATTCCTTGTTCATATATGCCAACATTAGGACCTCATCTGTTTTATAATCTTGGATTATGGCGGGGATCAACCCGGATTTGTCATATTTCAAATTCCTGATATTAAATTTCATTATATTCCTCCGAAAGCCGTAGCAGAGGTTTAAGCCTCTGCTACGGCTTGGTATCAACTATAATCTGACTGCTATTCCTTTTGATTGAAGGTATTCTTTTATTTGTTTTACCGA